>JBATUM010000181.1:0-18498 GCA_049671145.1 Promethearchaeia archaeon | reverse complement strand
ATTATAATTAGAAATGAAATATTCCTGATTTTTCTATTTACTCTATCGAATTCTTCCATTAATTAAAATTCAAGAAGATTTAATTTAATAATTTCATGATTATAATTCAATATTTAAAGTTTTAAATGGTAGAAATAAGATGAAAGAATTAAAGACCAGTTTGCATCATGCTCATCTATTTGCATCAAACGTGGATGAAACTATACGTTTTTATGTTGAAATGTTTGGAGCAGAAATTCTTTTTGATTTAAAGATGGCAGGAGCTCGAAATGTTATGATAACAATTGGAACATCAAAAATTAATTTCTATGATCAACCGCCAAAAGATACAGGAAGAGGAGCTATTCATCATTTAGGCATAGAAACTGATGACCTTAAAGGTCTTGTGGCACATATGTAAAGTAAAGGATATAAGTTTAGAAACCAAATTAAAAGTTTTGGACCATTGAAGTATGTTATGGTTGCGGGTCCAGATAATGTGCTTTTTGAGCTTTTTGAAGTTATAAAAGAAAAAGTTACTCAAGAACAATACAATTTAATCTCATCCTTAGTTATCTAAAGATTATTAATTATTGAGCTACGAAAATTTATTAAACGTATAATTCTCAAAAAAATAAAGTCTTAAAAAGATAAACATCCTATTTATCATTATTCATTATACAACTTTGTATATCGATTCTAGAAGATTACCTGGATCTCAATTCCTTCTTTACAAATACCTAATTTGATAAAATGAAATCTAAAGTTAAAGCTCGTGTATCTAGGGATAGAAAATTTAATTCAGTTTCATTTAATTTAAATAGAAATTTAACTTTAAAGAAATTTTCATTACTTTTTTTTATCTTAGTATTATTTTACTTAATTTTGATAATTAGTTTCAATCAGTTGCTATATAACAAAGATATTGTATCTCAAAAGGTATCTATTATCAAAGTTTCAGATAATTATATTTTAGAAACTATAATTATTGACGATACTGGAGCAGGTAATTACACTTGGGATCAAGCAAAAGCTCAAGAGTGGTGCTCTGGTTCTGGCACTTGGAATGATCCATATATTATTGAATTCTTAGAAATTGATGGCCTAAATAATGGAAGTAGTTTAATAATTAGAAATTCTAATGCGTATTTCATTATAAGGGATAGTATTTTTTATAATTCTGGTGGAGGAGTTACTGATGCGGGACTTAAATTAGAGCACGTTTCAAATGCTACATTAATTAATCTTGATTGCTCGAATAATAATGGGCATGGAATTTATTTATACGATTGTTATAATATCACCATATTAGAAAGCAATATGAATCATAATAAGTTAGCGGGTATTTTTCTAAATGCGAGTAGTTTTAATTTCATTTTAAACAATACAGAAACAATAAATTATAATCATTGGGGTATTTATCTCTTAGCGAGTCATAATAACACCGTCAGTGGAAATTTCGTAGGATATAATCAAGTAGGCTTACTTCTTAAGCAATCTAACAATAATTCTATAATTAAAAATATCTTCATGGAAAATGATGAAGCTTATATTGAAGAAGATAGTTATGGAAATACATTTCAAGGAAATACGGTAGTACAGAAACCTGATAATCTACTTGTAATTATTATAACTATTATTGGTTTAGTTAGTATTTCTGGTGTAAGTTTTATAGTTGTTCGGAAGAGAATAATTATTCCAAAAAAAGGGAGAAAAATAAAAGTATATGACAAAAAGAAAATTAAAGTCGAAGAAAAAATTCATAATAGGTTGTTAGCTGTTGATCGTCTGATAGAGTTAAAAAATGTAAAAGAAGCACTTAAAGATCTTGAAGAAATTAAAGATTTATGCAAAGTATATGGTCTATTTGAAAAGTCAAATGAATGTGATGAAAAAGTTACTCAATGTAACAGTGAATATATAGAAATGATTAATATAGTCAAAAGAGTTGTTTTAAATTTAGCTACAAAATTTGCGAGATTAGAAATAATCGATATTAGTGAAAAAACTGGAATAAGTGATAAAAATTTCATTATTGAAGTCTTACAACAAATGTTTCAGAATAATGAGATTAATGGTGAATATTTTTCAAAATCGAAAGCAATTGCTTTTGACAGACAATCAAATATCGAACAAATCGAGCAGTTCATAAAAATCTATAGAGAATGGGAGATGTTAAATCTTGACAGGGATGATTCGGAGCTTCTATTAGAAGAAATTCGCTCCGAGGAAATAAAACCGAAAGCTATAGTTTCTAAATTATTGCCTGAGAAATTCAAAGAACTTAACGTTTTCTTAAGTTATTTTACTCTGGATGCTGATCACTTCCAAATATTAAGAGTTGTAGAGTGTTTAGAAGAATACCCTGAGATTGATAAAGTAATGTATTGGGAATCAGATAGAGCAAAAGAAATTGCAGATTATGCTGAATTTATGGATGAAACACTTAAAAAATATGACGTGTTTGTGTTATTTTGTAGTACAAATTCTATGAAATCTGCTTCTGTAAAAGATGAGTGGCAAGCAGCATTTGAGAAAAGGAAAAAGGGTTTGATTTCAATTATTCCTGTTTATGAAAAACAGGATGACATTCCAGTTATATTAGGACACCTTTTGAATGTTAAATATGATAAAAAACAATTTAAAAATTTTATCAGGAATCTTTATCAAGAGATTACGCGCTCAAGAGGCAACAGAATTTCTTAGATAATACATCTAATTTAGATTTTAAGGCATAAATTAAAAAAAAAATAGAATTTCTTAAATTTAGGTTCTATACAGAATATCTTTGGTTAACATTTGTCTGAAATTGAATATGAGGTCTTTGATGAGCCTGAGCTTGATATCCGCCTCTTTTTGAGACTAAATAAAATTGTGCCATGGTACCGTTATGTACTAGCGTTATACCGCGCCATTTGTTATCATTCGAGTTAAACTCAACTACATTTCCAAGTCCTATTCCTTCTCGAGTAGAGAAGTTAAAAGTTAGCTTCTGCAAAATGCTAATAATTTCATCATGATAATCGTTTGAATTTTCC
This sequence comes from Promethearchaeia archaeon, assembly GCA_049671145.1. Taxonomy (GTDB): domain Archaea; phylum Asgardarchaeota; class Lokiarchaeia; order Sigyniarchaeales; family SOKP01; genus SOKP01. The sequence goes on along the minus strand of JBATUM010000181.1, from coordinate 15,481 downwards.
TTAAATGGTTTGTCTTTAAATCTTAATGCTTCAATTGCAAAAGCTTTAAAGATATCATTACTCATATAGTTCCATGCATAAGAATTAGCGTAAAATTCAATTCCAATAAACTCTCCATTTATAAATACTGCTATTCCGCATTGATTTTCGACATTCTTAAAGTTATTAATGATTTTTTCAGTTTGTTTTTCAGATATTTTCGTCATTTCAAGATAACTTTGAGTAGGTGCTACTTTCATGGCATACTTCATCTCGGTTCTATGAGATTGAATCTCCCCCCAAACTGCTGCTTGACCACTTGCTGAAATTGCCTCATAAGCAACATTTGGGTGAATTCTCATTTTTGATGATTTGAAGCCTCGTCCTTTAGTGTAATTCCAACGTGACTGTTCTACGCATTTTGCAGGTATAGTATATTTTTGTTTGCCTTTTCCTGGGTTTCCACTTAATACCCTTTGCTTACCTCCTACTGGGAGTAAAATGGGTTCCCAAATTGTACGGTCCTGCTTTCCACCATGGACTGTCATTCCAAATGGAATTAATATTTGCTTTTCGCTTTTATTTATAACTTCTAATTGACTTACAGCTTCAGTTTCAATTATTTCTATTAATCCAGATTCTTCTGCTTCTTTAATACTAATAAAATCTATAAATTTATCATCTTGAATAATAATGGGTATAACAGTCATATTTTCATAAGCTTGAGGTGTACCTAATTTAAGAAAACTTAATGGATTTTTAAAAATTGACTCAACAATTTCAATACTTTCACTTTTCAAATCTATTCATCCTCCAATTTATTATTTTTAATATTTTTCTTTTCTCCTTGGTTAGGCATTTCCTCCTCATAGAGAGGATCAACAAATTGATTTACAATCTTCTTCCCATTTTTCGTAAGTTCAACCCCATAAGAGACTTTAAGTTTTCCTTTTTTACTCAAACCGTTGATTCTTGTACCCCTTTCCACTTGAAATTTAGTTTCAGATAATTCCTCCTTATGCGTTTTAACTAAACCCCCTTTTTTAAGAGCATTCAGATGGTAATTTAGATTTTGCTTTTCTATTCCTATATTATACGCAATATCTATTGGCCTTTGAGTTTTTTCAGAAAGTTCTTTCATGATATCGACTCTTACAGGGCTCCGAAATACAAGCCCAACCTTATCGAAAATTGGTTTTTTCTTTTCTTTTTTTTTAGTCATATTATCACATCATTAATAGTAAAAATTTTTATAGTAAAAGGAATTTTTACTGTAAAAATAAATATTTATTTACATATTTAAATGTTTGTGTTTTTCATTAATAATTACAGGTTTGAAAAGAAACAATTTACTCTTTATAATTTCAATCAACTTTATTCTGATAGTGCTCAAATTTATAATAGTGAAGTTCTTATACTTACCCATGATAAGAACAACTAATCTTAAAAATGCAATTTTATTCTCGTTATTACTAACCCTTTCCATGTACCTTGGAACCTTTATCCCCATGATAATTCTTTTTTTCCTGTTTCGATTTTCCATGGCTAAACCCGACAATAATTATTTGGTCTCTAAAAGCCTCAGCCCAATGAATGATTTTGCCATCCCCTCTTTCGAATTCTAATAATCATTATTTTTTTTTCATTTTATCATGCCATTAACGTGTCCAGCCGGTTAAGAACTGTTAAAGAATCTAAATAAAATGAATATAATAGAGTCATAATTGGCAAATAAATGAGATTATCATTAATTCATCTCTAGTCCAATTTTTAAAAATGCTTTTATTCAGATAAATAAAATAAAAAAAATTTAATGTATTTAACCTGTTGGAGAGAACACACCTGCAAAAACAAGCCACGCTAGAAATGTTTTTGAAACTAGACTTAATAACTGATATACTCTTTCGCCATATAAATAATCTTTCCATTTGCCGACTCCTTTATATTGAAGAATCATGTTAATTGCGAACGTATTAAAGAAAAACAATTCAATTCCATAAATCATATAAACAAACCAAGGAATTCCGGGTCCAACAGAAACATCAGTATTAATAAAGTATGCGGTGATTACGATCCATGGTACTGCTCCAGCGATCACACCCAAATAGTAGGGTGTCCAATTAATCTTCTCTTTTAATTTCCTTGTGTATACGTTATAATTCTCCATAACTAATCCGAACATATTCATTAGAAAATTAGAAACAAATATCATAAAAAGAGACCAAAAATCAAGGACACCGAAAAACAATGCAATCAAAAAAATCATAACAGAGCTTGAAAAAGCATATTCAAACCACCGTATTTTATTAACCCCTCTTTTTAGATCTCTCACATATTTTTTGTTTAGGGGATAAGCGATCAAGAAATGTGCTAACGCAGATAATAATAGAAAGGTTCCAACAAGGGCACCTAATGCAGTGAAGGTGAAAAACACTTCTACAACTGGCCCAAAAGTAGGTGGAGGTCCAGGATCAAAATTTTGATAAAAGGTATAAATATCTGCCGAAAAGCCTAATTGGGGTAAGAATCCGAATATAACCATTAGTAAACCCTGAATTAAATGCAAAAAAAACATATTCCGATTGAATTTCCTTAGATAATCGAAAGAAATATCAGATTTTGGGATTAACCACTCATCTTTTAAATCATTATCAGTAGAGTTCATATTTCAAAAAATGAGAACTTCATACTTAAAATAATTCTATAAAAATTATAGATCCATGGTGAGCTTTTGTTTTAAAAACTATGAAAAAATTAATTGAAATTAATGTTTAATAAAACATTGTTTAAAATTTTTAAATTTTAAAAAATAATCGGCATTCGATCATCTCTTATTAAATTTTTATCCTTATTTCAATTACTTAATATTTCATTATGCGACTCCTTAAGTGCTTTCATTTTGATCTATTAAATAGTGATAAATAATGAACAATAAAAATAATTTTATAAAAGCACCCTTTAAAGATTTTAAAATGAAGTTTCCAGAAGTTTCAGGATCTAATTTAGAATTTAGAGAGTATAATATACCACATGATTTAGATGGTCAATATAATATTGTTATAATCCCTTTCTGGCGTTCGCATCAAGTACTAGTGGACCAATGGGCGACTTTTTTAAATACTTTAACTAAAAAGTACCCTGATTTAGAGTATTACGAGACTCCCACTCTGAGTATAGGATATAAAATAATGAGATTTATGATTGATGGCGGAATGAGGGCTGGCATACAAAATAAGAGAATAAGGGAAAGAACAATAACACTGTATATTAATAAAAGAAAATTTAGAAATAAATTAGATATTCCAACTGAAAGAACTATTTCTCTTTTTTTAATAAGCAGAGAAGGAGATATTTTATGGAGAAGTCAAGGTGAATTCAGTAGTAATAAAGCAGAAGAACTTGAAAAAGTTTTATTTGAATTAAATGCATAAAATTAAGTGATGCTTAATGTCAGAATTAAACGAAGATAAACTAAATATAACATGTAGGGATTCATTAATACCGGGAAAGGCATTCATTCCTCGTAAATATACTTTAACTCATTCTGATTCAACAGGAGATTTATTTCTAACGATTGATTGTGAATATGATGATGAGCAGATATCTGGGTTATATACTCGGTTTATGAGAGATGAGGTCTTAGCGGAGTGGATTGAGAACGAAGAACGATATGAATTACATATTTATGTTCATGTAACTGGAGGGTTTGTTTTTGGATGGGCAAAATTAAGATACAAGATTTTCAAACATCATATGCCTTTAGTTCTAAAAGCAATAAGGAAAGGAGATAAAGAATTATTCGAGTTATTTCAAAGTTTAGATCAATCTCAAATCTATATTCATTTCTTATCAAACAGAAACAAATATAATAAAATAGAAGAATTTGGAATTTTAAAAGATTATAAATAAAATCCTATACTAAATAACATTTTTATCATCTCTATAAGAAGCTTTAAGAATATTATTATTGTTAATCAGAAAAGAAGATAGATAATAAACTTTAATTGATTTTATCAATGAATATTTTTTAGAGAAATGAATACAAAAGAGATAACTTCTAAATATAAAATCATTATCGCCGATGTTTTAAAGACTTTAGATGATTACAGTTCTTTTTTTGATTTGATTATTGCAGATCCACCTTTCGGTATTGATTTCAACAAAAGCTGCCATGAATATGGAGCAGATGGATTCATTTTATATGAAGATAAATTTGAAGGAGATGAATATGAAAAATTTTCTTATAAGTGGATTTCTAAGTGTTATAAAGCCCTTAAACCAAATGGGTGTATGTATATCGTTAGCGGTTGGACTAATATAGGGGCTATACTTAATGCTATTAAGAATACTAAATTTGTATTAAAAAACCATATTATTTGGTTTTTTGAATGGGGAGTTTTTACTAATAAAAAGTATATTACAAGCCATTATCATATTCTTTTTTTAGTAAGAGAAGAAAAAAATTATACATTTAAACCCCAATATTCTAATCCTAATACTAAAAGAAAAGGCTTTAAATATGAAAAAGATGTATGGTATTGGCCCAAATATAATAGAGGGAATGATCCGGACCATATTAAAGGACATCCGTGCCAATTACCGATAATTTTAATGAAGAAAATGATTAATATTTCATCAAATCCTGGAGATTGGGTTGGTGACATTTTTTCTGGTAGCGGAGGTACTCTATTAGCATGTAGAGAGTTAGGACGCCATTGTATTTCAATAGAAAGAAATTCTGATTATCTTGAGATTATAAATAAAAAAGCTAGGATAGATCAAGACATAATTTTTAAACCTGATGAGAAATTAGATGTGGAAAAAAAGGTGCAAACGGGTTTAGATGCTTTTTAAAGATTAAGAAATGTGGTTTTTAAAGGATTATAGATTTTCTTTATTGTGATACCTCCTTGGGCAAGTTTTTTACTGGTTCTCATCCTAATTTTAATCTTTTCAAAATATGAATTGAGTATTGTATTAGGCATTGGAGCTCTCATTTTCGCTATCTTAACTCAAATTGATATATTAGCCTCATTAATTTCAATATTTACCAAATTCTCAATAATTTTTTTAGCAATAGCGGTAGCCATAATCCCCATATTGGGTGGAATTATGGAGGAATCTGGATTAATGCTCGAATTGGTCCAGAAAATGAATGTATCAAAGAAAATCTCAATGATGGTGATTCCCGCATTTTTTGGGCTCTTACCTGTTGCTGGTGGAGCTTTAATGTCAGCCCCTATTCTCGATCAAATCGATAAAGATGTAGACGTTAATAGAAAGGTGGCAATTAACGTGTGGTTTCGACATGTTTTGATTTTAATTTATCCTATATCATCAGCAATGATAGTTGCTAGTGTATTAACTGGAATCTCACTATATTTAATTTTTATTGCATTAATGCTCCCATTTATTCTTATGGTTTTTATAGGCTATATTCTCTTAGTAAAAAACGTTAAAATGAACGAAGATCCTTCTGAACGAGACTTAAAAAAAGTGTTTCATAATATGATTCCTATTGTCATAGCACCCTTAATAGACTTTATAGGAAGAACTTTTTTTAATGTAGCTATTCCAGAAATATTTTTACTCATTGGTTTGATTGTAAGTTTAGGGATTGCATTGAAATTTGCTAACATGAAAATAACTAGCATTAAAAATATAGCAAAAAAGATGAAAATATGGCGATTTCCACTTTTAATTTTCGCAATGTTCTGGTTTTTAGATGTTTTCATTAGATCGGGAGTAGCAGAAGAAATTGGAAGTCTTAATTTATCCTTTATTCTATTTATCTTGTTAGGGTTTTTTCTGGGTTTTGCTACTGGTCGAATTCAACTTCCACTATCGATCTTAATACCAGTATATTTATCTCAGTATATCACTACTATTATGCCATTAATGGAACTCATATTTTTGTATTGTTCAATTTTTTTAGGATATCTTATAACACCAATACATCCTTGTGTAGCATATAGTACTAACTATTTTAAAACAAATTATAAAAATGTTATTAAACATCTAGCGATTCCTACCTTCCTCTGTTTTGGATTATTCTTACTACTTTATACATTAATCAACTTGTTTTAAAGGTCGATTATTTATATAAAATAGTTAGTTTTTTAAAATATTATTAAGGATCATTAATTGGCTAGGATGATATACTGATGACTGTTTCTTTTTCTCAAAATGTAAGAGAATTGATTAAACAAATACCCTATGGGAGAGTTGCAACTTATGGTCAGATTGCAGCTTATGCTGGGAACCCTCGAGCAGCTAGGCAAGTAGCTTGGATCTTACATTCTTGCTCTCGAAAAGATAATTTACCTTGGCATAGAGTGATTAATAGTAAGGGACGTATCTCTTTACCACATGGAGGGGGATATGAGACTCAACAGAAATTGTTGGAAATAGAAGGTATCGTGTTCAAGGAAAATAATTCTATTAATCTGAATATTTATCAGTGGAAGATTAAATCATAAATCATATTGAAATTTAAAGGCTAAATTTATCAATTTATCACAATTGAAAATATAATAAATAAAGCCATTAATTATTATTTTTGATGAATTTAAAAGAAGAAAAATCTGTTGCTGCTATTGTATATTATGAAGATGAATATTTATTACTTAAATATGGTTTAGGACATTGGGAGTTTGTAAAAGGGCATATTGAACCTGGTGAAACTGAGAAAGAGACCATTATGAGAGAATTAAAGGAAGAAACTGGAATTGATAACGCTAAAATTGTAAATGGGTTTAATGAAGATTATGAGTATTACTTTAAATTTAAAGGTCAGAAAATTCACAAAAGAGTTAGTTGTTATTTAATTAAATCAAATACTAAGGATGTAAAAATAAGTTTTGAACATGAAGATTTTAGATGGTTAACTATTGATAAAGCGATTAGGAAAGTAACTTATGATAATGCTAAAGAGTTATTAAAAAAAGCTAAAAAGCTCCGATCATCAACATTAGAGTCTTTTCTTTAAAAATTGGGAATAAATCCATTTGTTTTTATTCCTTAACGATTTTTATTTAAATATGAATCCTTGGGTTATTTTTTTATGTATTTTTGGGATAATTTTTATTTTAATTCTAATTTTTGGTTTACCGCGTAAAAGAAGTGAAAGAAAACCTAGTATAGAAGGTCTATATAGCGCAGAAGTAGCAAAAGCATTTGAAAAAATGACAAATTTTCTTCCTTTTAAAATGTTGCGAAAAAGGGTAATCTCTGAATTGAAAAAGTATACTCTGAATGGTTTATTGGCTGATGTAGGTTGCGGTTCTGGAAATCTAATTGTAGAAATAGCTCAAAAGTATAATAGTATAGATCTAATAGGTATTGACATTTCAGATGAAATCCTTGAATTAGCTAAACAAAGAGTCATTAAAAATGAACTTAATGAAAGAATGAAAATTGAAATTGGAAATGTAGAAAATATACCATTTTCAGATAATTCTATTGATTTTATTATTAGCTCACTTTCACTACATCATTGGTCTAATCCAAAAATAGCTTTTAAGGAATTAATTCGTACTTTAAAATTAGATGGTTTATTATTGGTTTTTGATTTTCGCAGAAATTCACGTAAATTTTTTTATGGATTATTGAAATTTGCTACTAAAATTGTTGTACCCAAAGTATTGAAGGAAATTAATGAACCTTTAGGATCATTACAGGCAGGTTATACTGCTGAAGAAATAAGGGAAATTTTATCTGGAATCAATATCCATAGCGTAGAAATTAAACCATTTTTAGCTTGGATGTTTATAAGTATCAAAAAACATTAACAAATTTGATGAATTAGATTCTCTAGTTTTCTACATATCATTTTAAATAATTTTATTATGTTGCATTAAGCTGCAACCACTTCTCTTTGCCCTTATATTTAAATTAAAATACTTTTATTTAGTATATTGATATCTTTTAAAAATATTGAGAATTAAAATACGAGGAGCAGGTTTTAAATTAAAAATGTTGATTTGTGAAAGTTATTTATTAATAACTCTTGATGAGTCAAAAGGTAAAAAATACCTCCGAGCAGGTATCGCTAAAGATGAATGTTTTGCAGGAGCGTGGATAATGGATTTATTTCTTAGAAGAAAGGCGTCGATTAAAGGAAAGAAGTTAAGCGTAATTGATACAAACTCAACGGGAGATAAATATTTAGATGAGGTCCTTAGCATTTTAAATGATTCTAAGATGACGCACAAAACACGATACTGGATTCGAATTCTTTCATCCCAGCATAAAATTACCGTGTATGATCTAATTCTAAAACGATTAGAAAGTCAGGGAGTCTTAAAATTTGAAAAAGAATCTTTTTTAAAGATTTTTAAAAGATGGGGGTATTTCTTTCTCCAACCAGAAGTAAAACAATCATTAGTAGAGCAAATTCGTAATGTTATTATTAATAATCTTGACCCTGATATCAATTTATTATGCTTATTAAATTTATTAAAAATTAGTAGATTAATTAAAGTCTACATTCCAAAAGAATACAGAAAGGTGGCGAAGTATCGGATTGATGAATTAACTCGTTTTGGAAAATATGATCCGAAACATTTAGAAATGATTGTAAGCATACGTAAAGCTATTAAAGACGCTTTGAGCGGTGGGGCACCGTATATACCGTTATAAGGTTATTAAGGATGTAATGCTTGCAAATGAATTTAATTTTTTAAAATGAATTTTTAATGCTCATTAATGTTTTTTTCAAGTTGATAACAATTGGACTATAATAAAAATAATAAATTAGAAATAAATTGATATATAATTAAAATTGTAACAAAGATGATTTCAAAATGAGTTTAAAAAGGCATCATGGTCATGAAAGGGAAATCCCATATGCTCATATATACCATGCTTTATTACCCATCATATTTATAGCAATTTGGTTTTTAGATTCTCAGATTTTTCATATTACTACCATTTTAAATGGTTTTGTACCTCTAGCTGTTCGATTATCCTTGTTTGTAGTGATTTTAGCCACAGCAATTATTTTCATATTATTATCTCATAGAGCTATATTTAGGTCACATCAACCACCAGATTCACTTATAACTACTGGAATTTTAGCTTATACGAGAAATCCGATGTATTTTGGCTTCTTATTAATCTACGTGTCATTCATGTTTTTATCGATTTCTATAATTTCAATTGGCTTCTTCTTTCTGGTATTTTTAGTTTATAACAAGATGGTAAATTTTGAAGAAAAGATTCTGGAAAATATGTTTGGTGAGCAGTTTTCTGATTATAAGAAAAAAGTATCCAAATGGATGCCAAATCCTTTTAAAAAGTATGGAGCATAAATAATTAATAAATTAATAACCAAACTTATCTTAACAAATCTATAATTATTATTTATAGATTTTAAGAATAGTTTCTGAAAATTTTATGATCCAAAAAAAAATTACAGCATTTCCGGAATTAGGAAGTATTTCAGCAGAATTCAACGAAAATAAAAGAATTATATTACACCCAGGATTATCATATGATTTTTTAAAAACTCTTCCAGATAAAATAATTAGGTTGATTATAACGTCACCCCCATATAATCTTGGTAAGATATATGAAAATGAGATAGAATTAGACAAATATTTGATGGAACAAGAATTAGTAATTAACGAATTAATCAGAGTTTTAGCAGATAATGGAAGTATTTGCTGGGAGATTGGTAACTACGTAAAAGACGGAGAGGTATATCCATTAGACGTGTATTTCTATGAAATTTTCAAAAAATACAATTTAAAGCTAAGAAATAGAATTATCTGGCACTTTGGACATGGTCTGCATTGTAAAAATAGATTTTCAGGAAGATACGAAACAATTTTATGGTTTACTATAAATGATGATTTTATTTTTAATTTAGATAATGTAAGAGTCCCTCACAAATATCCTGGTAAAAGAGCATATAAAGGTCCCAATAAAGGCAAACCTTCAGGTAATCCTCTTGGAAAAAACCCTTCTGATGTATGGAAAATACTTAATAAAGATTGGGAAAGCGCTTTTTGGGAATTCCCAAATGTAAAATCAAATCACCCTGAAAAAACAATTCATCCTTGCCAATTTCCCGTAGAATTAGCAGAACGCTGTATTTTAGCATTAACCAATGAAAACGATTATGTATTAGATCCGTATTGTGGAGTGGGATCAAGTTTGATTGCCGGAATTAAACATAATAGAAAAGTGATCGGTGTTGATAAAGAATTAGAGTATATTAGTATAACCAAAAAAAGAATAGAACAATTTTTTCAAGGTAAATTAAAAATGCGTCCTTTAGGGAAAAAAATACATAAACCTACGGGAAGGGAGAAAGTTTCTCAAATACCCAAGGAATGGAGAAATCTAAAAGAGTAATAAAAAAATCAAAGTTACTAATGACACATAAACATAAAATGCATGAGTGGACAGAGGAACGATCGAAAAGATTTATTAAATCAGTTGAAAATAAAATTGAAAAAAGGTATGCACCTTTTGCTAAAGAAATCTACAACTTTATGATACAATTTCATATTAATGAGAATTCAAGAATATTAGATATTGGATGTGGTCCGGGATTTCTACTATTTGAATTACAGAATTTAGCTCCTGATATTGAAATAGTAGGTGTTGATTCATCAGAACTTATGATAGAAACTGCTAGCAAGAAAGCTAAGGAGAAGAAAATTAGGAAATTTGAATTTAAAAAAGGATATGCTGAAAATCTCCCAATTGTAGATAATTCTTTTGGTGTTATTACTTGTTTTAACAGTCTGCATGATTTTAAAGATATGCAGAGACCTATAGAAGAGAGTTTTCGGGTTTTAAGGAAGACTGGTATTTTGGTTTTACAGGATAGAAGTGGTACGTACCCAAAATGGAAATTTATCTCGGTTGTGTTTAGAATTGGTTTAAGAAACGCATGGAGATATTTCAAAACTAGGTATTCATGGTTAGATCCAAAGGTAGTTGAAAAATGGATGATTGAGGCAGGTTTTCAAATTTTAATCTTAAAAAAAAAAGAACATTATATCATTGTTGGAAAAAAGTAATTATTTATCTTAATCATAATTTTAAATAAATTTCAAAAATTATTATTTGGTATGATAGAAGAGAAATTAGATATATATCGTGAGTTACAGAAACATCTTGATAGGATGCCTGTTGGTTATCCAGCAACTGAATCTGGCGTAGAAATTCGAATTCTGAAACACCTTTTTTCTCCTGAACAAGCAGAATTAGCCTTATATCTTACCTATCAACCATTATCTATTGAAAAAATCTATAGGAAGGCAAAAAAACTTGGAATCAGTATAGAGGAACTGGAAAAAAAGTTAGATGATATGTATGATAAGGGACTTATTAATTATGGAAAAAGGGGTGAAGAAAAATTCTATGGAAATGCTCCTTTAGCGATTGGAATGTATGAATACCAATTAAATTCTCTCACAGAAGATTTTGTAAAAGATATCTATCAATATTTTGAAGAATCATTCATAGAAGAATACAATAAATCTGGAATTCCCCAATTGCGTACAATCCCAATTGAACAAAGCTTAGCTCCTGAACAAACTATCTCAACTTATGATGACCTTAAAACGATTATCGAAAATATTGGAGAGCCTATAGCTTTAGCAGAATGTATCTGCAAGAAAGCTAAGGATCTTATTAGTGATCCTTGCAAAAAAACCAATCTTCGAGAAATTTGCTTTTCTTTTAGGAGAGCTGCAGATGCTTATATTGAACGTGGCTTAGCAAAGAAGATTTCAAAAGAAGAAGCTTTAAACCTTTTAGAAAAAGCTGAAGAAGATGGACTAGTTTTACAGCCAGGAAATTCTATGAGACCAATGTGTATATGTTGTTGTTGTGATTGCTGTTGTGAACTTTTGGTAAGTCAAAATAGGCTTCCTGAACCCGCACAGTTTTTTTCTACTAACTACGTAGCCGAGGTTGATGAAGAATTATGCATAGGGTGCGGTACATGCGAAGAGAGATGTAATATGGATGCTGTACATATTGAAGATGCTATTGCTCAAGTAGATAAGACACGATGTATAGGATGTGGAGTTTGTGTTCCTACCTGTACATCTGAAGCAATAAAGCTTTATAAGAAGGAAGATGAAATTAGCCCCCCTACAAATACAGCAGCTACATATAGGGGAATAATGGATAAAAAAGCTGAATTAGCAAGAGCAGAAAAAAGTTAGAACTCCGAATTTTTCTTTCTACAAATTTTTTCTTTTTTTGAATATATAATTAAAATAAATATAATTACTAATAAAATTAATATTCGGTCTCCTATTCTTTTAAATAATTTAACCTATAAATTTTTGATAACTTAAATTTAAAAAAATGAAGGGAAATTAAAAAATGAGTGATGAAGTTAGCGAAGAAACCTTCTGGATGGGAATGATTAAGAAACATTGGTATGTCCTAATTATCTACGGTATCGCTATAGTTGGATTAGTTGTTGGAGGATTCTTGGTACTCTGGAAATATATTGAATCATGGAGTGCTTTAGTACCAACTACAACCTTTAACGATTTTTCATTAGGATCGCTAGTTCTATGGGGAATATTTTTGTTTTTATCGGAATTATTGTATGTATTGCTTCCAGTTATCGGATATTTCATAATTGTAACAGTAATTCTCTGGTACAAAATTTTACCCGAAGAAGATAAACAGGCAATAAAAAGTAGGGAGAAAAAAGAGAGAAAAAAAACAAAAAAAGCTGCCGGAGGCAGTGGTGGAGCAGGATTCTTATTCTTTCTTGTTTTCATGTTAGTCGTTTATATTGATGGTAATTTCTGGGTGCCCGCCGGTAGTTTAAGCTACAGCTATTATATTTATGCTTATCTTATGGGATTCATGTGGGTCTTTATAGTTCTTGGCATTCCATTTTTAATTATCATAATAATCTACTTAAGTAAAAAATGGAAACGCAAACCAGAATAAATGTTTTATTTACTTTTTTTTCTTTTTAATTATTTATTTTATTTTTTTTTTCTTTTTAATCAATCGAATTTCTAATCTTTATTTAAATATTTGATGCTTAAATATTATAAGACAGTAGATTATAGAAAATTAGGAGTAGATTTTAATAATTTCTAATACTTTCAAATTTGCAGCTGGCTATGAGAAAAGATTCTAAAGTTATTTCCAGTATTATTTCTTATTTATTCTTTATAATATTAGTTGGAGCCTTAGCAACCCCGCTTATATTATTACAGATTCATGAAGTACGAAAATATCAGATTACCCCTAATGATGAATTTTTTGTTTTTTATAGCAAACCTCTTCCTGACATTAATATATCAACTTGGATACTTGAAATAGAGGGGAATGTTTCAAATCCTCTTACATTTTCCTATGAAAATTTTACTTCATTAACAAGTATAGAATTAATTGCTACCTTACAATGCGTAGCAGGAGCCTCTGGAACAGCTTTATGGAAAGGAGTATCCGTAGAAAGTTTATTAAATTTAGTACAACCAACCCTAGATGCTATAGAGGTAGTATTTTATGCAGTTGATGGGTTTTCTTCTTCCCTTACAATTAACCAAATAATAAATTATGATATACTGCTTGCTTATGAAATGAATGGAGAAACACTACCACTTACTCAAGGATATCCTTTAAGAGTTGTTGCGCCCTATCATTTTGGATATAAATGGGTTCGGTGGGTGGATCATATTGAAATTGTGAATTTTGATTATAAAGGGACTTATGCGAGCTTGGGGTATAGTGACGAGGGCTTACTCTCTATAGCTGTAGATTATAGCAATCATGCGCTTCTATTTTCAATTTCTTTCATTTTATTTGGGTTGACCATGATCTCAGGTTTAAAATCCAGCCGCTATGGAAAAATATTTAGAAAATTGCCAAAATTCGTTTCTAGGAAATTACATTTGTATACATCAATTCTATGTGTTTTTCTCACGACTATAACATTTATCTCATGGTTGAATCAAGTATTTATATTTGTAAGTAGGATTTTCTATTCATTACATGGAATATATGCTCTCCTCTCAATAGTATTTCTTATGTTAAGTTACATATCGGGATTAGGAAAGAGGATTCTTAAATCAAGAAAGTTTTCATGGCATGGGCCGGTTAGTACTATAGCATTTCTGTTATTTTTTTTAACGATTTTTGTTGGTGGCTCTGCGATCCTTTAAGTAATTTTAAAAAGCAGATTCCAAGTTCAAATTTTAATTTAATTAGGAATTTAGTATAATCTTTTTATAATTTAATTGTAAAGATATAATTATTTAAGAACTAGTAAAAAGTGAGAAGTAATTATGGTGCGAAAAACGACCGAAGGAATGAGCGATTGGTTTGGATGGTTTGGTTCATCTACATTTGGAGATGGTACGTGTCTTTTCATAGCAGGCATGGGGAATACTTGTGTATTTGAAACGAATGATGGCTTGGTGGTATTTGATTTACCAATAAAACAGTATGGATTAAAAACATTCGGAGAAGTAAGAAAGAAAACAGATAAACCAGTTAAATATTTTCTTTATTCTCATGGTCATTTCGATCATGCCTTTGCATTTCAACCTTTCATTAACGAGGTAAAAGAGAAAGGTTGGGATATGCCTCAAGTAATTGCCCATGAAAATTGTATTAAAAGGTTCGAAAAGTATAGAATTTTAGATAAATATCATGATTGGATTAATAAAATGCAGTTTGCGTCTGTTGGAGGTAAGGGGCAAAAGATTTTAGTCTCTGCTCTTGAAACTCTTGAACCAACTATAATTCTTAAAGGAAACGATGCCAAATACTTCTTTGAATTAAGAAGTGTTAATTTTGAAGTATATCATGATAAAGGTGAAACTGATGATTCTATTTGGTTATGGGTGCCTGAGAAAGAGACAATATGCACGGGAGATCTAATGGTTTCTTCATTTCCAAACGTAGGAAATCCATATAAAGTACAAAGATATCCAAAAGATTGGGCTATAGCTTTGGAAAAAATGATGGAGAAGGATGCTAAATATCTTGTCCCGGGTCATGGACAGCTAATAAAGGGGAAAGAAAAAGTCAGGGACGCATTATCAATTACAGCTGAGGCAATGCATTTTGTTCATGATGAGGTTGTAAAGCGGTTAAACGAAGGTAAATGGTTTGAACAAATTTATCATGAAATGATGGAAATTTTTCCAGATAAATTCAAAAACCACCCAGTTTTAAGACCTATGTACGGATGCTATCGGTTTGCAATTCATGCTTCCCACAGACTTTACCATGGTTGGTATAATACGGGTAATCCTACAGATTTATTTCCTTCAAAATCAGAAGATATTGCAAAAGAATTTTTAAAGCTAAATGATGAAAAAACATATTTAAATCATGCTAAAAACTTGTTAAATGAAGGTAAATTACAGTTGGCACTACATATCCTCGATATCGTAATAAAAGGTGTGGAAAAGAATCACAAAGAAACTCTTCTAGAGGCATTAAATTTAAAATATAAAATATTAAAACAAAAAGTAAATGAAGAATCCTCATTTATCGC
>JBATUM010000180.1:0-48608 GCA_049671145.1 Promethearchaeia archaeon | reverse complement strand
GAAAATATATTAATTGAAAGGTTAAATCATAAGCCGAGTCGTAATGAGATAAAATCCATGCTTGATGGGGAAAGATATTTGATTGCTAAAAAAATTGCTCTTAAAATCGGAAAAATATTAGATAATGCATTGTATATTACATTTAAAAAGAAAAGAAGGAATATCTAAAGTATGATAAGAAGTATTTAATAGAGAACTATTTATACAATAATTCTAATTTATTTAACCAAATTTAAAATCTATGAAAAATTATTAAAGTTATGTCTTTGATCAAAAAAGAGTTGACCCAATTAAAAATCTCTTTTTCTCAAATCATTAAAGGTTTTCTTTTGTTTATACTTAGTTCCTCTGGTTTAGCCGTTGCCTTATTATTAAGATATCTCAGATTCGGTGGAACAATTATTGCATTTGTTGGTATTTTAGTTGAACTCGTTGGCATGACTATAAATTATTTCATGCTTAGAAAATATTTTAAGAAAAAAGAAGAGTCTAAATCAGAAGAAGATAAGAAAAGACAATTTTATAAATAAATTGAATTTTAATGAAAATATATAAATAAAAAGAATTTTAAAAAATTACTAAGATAAAGGTTCTATTTTCATTTATCCCAAGAAAGGTGATTTGGATTCAGTTCGGAAGTGATCTTGGAATTACTGATGAGGATATCGAAAGAATAAGTCCTCAAATTACATTTATAACTTCTAATGCTGACATTGAAGCAATTGCACTTGTTTCTCAGGAGGGTTATCAAATTGCATTTTCTGCGCTTCCTCAATATCATGTTGATGGCGATCAATTTTGTGGGCTCGCGAGTGCTCTACTAATGACGGGTAGCTCAACAATTCAGACACTGTTTCAAGAAGAATTAAGTGAAATAATTGTAAGAGCCCAAAATGGCTACATCGTTGTAAGTAATGCTGGCCCATTAGTAATTGTATGTGCTGGAACACTCATCGACACATTAATGAAAACTGTTAAGGTAATGAGAGTTGCAGCAAAAAATTTAGCTAAAATTTTTGAAGGAAGATAAACTGATTTTTGATATTTTTGGTAAAAAAAGTTATTTTTGGTAAAAAAAGTTATTTTTGGTAAAAAAAGTTAAATTTATAAGTTTTGTTATTTTGTTAATAACAAAATAAAAATGATTTATATCAATGGCTACTGATAAAAATATTTTTTGGCGTTGGCAGTGGCCTTGGCGTTTTTAGTTACGCCTTCATTGGCTTAAATCAAATTCTTCTTTCTATAATACATAATTTCTCTCACTTAGAATTATCTTAATTGTTTTGCCAATTATGCGTCAATTATATTGAATTCCAATATAAAGATGTAGCATTTTTAACTAAAAATGTAAATCGGTGATTTAAATGGTAGAAAATTTTAATGCAAGAGTTTTATTAGATGCAAACGAAGTTCCAAAAGAATGGATAAACATTATTCCAGATTTACCATCACCTATAACGCCTTTAATTAACCCTATGGACGGAAAACCAGCACCTCCAGAATTAGCTTTTGCGATCTTTCCTAAAGAATGTGTGTTACAGGAAGTATCTCAAGATAATACGATTAGTATCCCAAAGGAGCTAAGAGAAATCTATGCTACAACATATCGTCCAACGCCTCTTCACAGGGCAGTCCGTTTAGAAAAGATGCTTGGTATAAATGATGGTAGAATAAAAATCTTCTTTAAAAATGAATCAGTTTCTCCTACAGGATCCCATAAGCCTAATACGGCTCTAGCTCAAGCTTATTATGCGGGAATACAAGGAATTGAGGAGCTTGTCACTGAAACTGGAGCAGGACAATGGGGTTCAGCGCTCTCTTATGGATGCAATATATATGGATTAAAATGTACTGTTTACATGGTAAGAGCGAGCTTTATCCAAAAGCCTGGTAGAAAGATATTAATGAGAGTATATAATGCAGCAATTCATGCAAGTCCCTCAAAACATACCGATGCCGGAAGAACATTTTATGACATTAATCCAGATCACCCTGGAAGCTTAGGCATTGCAATATCTGAAGCAGTTGAACATAGTCTAAGGAGTGATAAAATACGCTATTCACTAGGAAGTGTGGTAAATTTTGTATTGTTACATCAAACTATAATCGGCCAAGAGACTAAACTACAACTAAAAAAAATCGGATTAGAGCCAGATATTCTCATAGGTTGTATGGGTGGTGGTTCGAATTTTGGAGGATTTGCAATTCCATTCGTAAAAGATAAATTACAGGGGAAATATCCAGATTTAGAAATAATAGGAGTCGAACCAAGAGCTTGCCCAAGCGTTTGCAAAGGAGAATATAGATGGGATTTTGGAGATACTGCAAAAAAAGCACCAATATTAAAAATGCATACTCTGGGGCATACATTTATTCCTAGTCCAATACATGCGGGAGGATTAAGATATCATGGAATGGCGCCTATTATTTCGATTTTATCTAACAACAATATCATTTCAACTTCAATGCTTCACCAAACAGAAATTATTGAAGCAGGTCTTAAATTCGCTCAATCAGAAGGAATCTTACCCGCACCAGAAACTGCTCATGCGGTAAAAGAAGCAATAAATCAAGCCTTAAAAGCAAAAGAGAATAATGAGAAAAAGGTAATCGTATTCAATTTCAGTGGTCATGGATTTTTTGATTTATTAGCATACAAAGAATTCATGAGCGGTAAGTTAGAAGATTATGAATTACCAAAAGAAGATATTGAGAAAGCATTAGCCTCTCCAGATATGCCAAAAATCGATGAAAGTCAATTTTAAATTATTTTTTTTTTCTTTCTTGATAATAATCTTACAGTAAATCTTAAAATTATAAAGATCATTTACATTATTAAAATCTCACGAGAATTGTAATCTTTGGATCTGCTATCATACATTATAGTAGGAATTTTTTCTCTATATGGCTTAATTTTATTATATATTACCTATCTAACTAAAAAGAAGGGTGAAAAGGGAGCATTCCTTAATAATCTGATTAATTCATTGGTTTTATTAATTAGCATCTCAATTAATTTAGTAATAATTAATCTCCTTCATATAACCAATATAGATTTGATTATATATCCTTTTGATATTCTTATACTGGGTTTCATTTTGTTATTTTTACCCTTTTTTTATCTTTTAATTCATCGGGAAAAGAAAAGAATTAGTCTAAGAAAAAGTAATACTAGAAAAAATGATTTAATACCTCCCAAAGAATTACCATTAAAATATGAGATTTACCGAAAATTAACACACTTAATAGTACTAGGAATAATATTTTTCTATTTTACATTGGGATTCCTCGTTCAGAATTTATTTGTTTATTTATTCAAGTTATTACCGCCATTTTTCTCTGAATTATTTTTTTCAATTTATAATATTATACCCAATATGATTTTTACACAATATTTAGTAGTATGCTTAGTTGGAATTTCTTTAATTGGATTTTTCACAGCAGAATTAATAAGGATATTGAAACCAGAGGTATATCCTTTAAAACCTGTTAATAGAATTCTAAGAGAGAAAGAACGCCACATGAGATTTGGCCCCCATATTTCTATGGGAGTTGGGTGTTTTTCGATCATCATAATTTATGGAGTGATCCAACCTATTGGCCCTTTAATAATCTGCACTTCTATGACAATGGCAATTTTTGGTGATATGACTGCTAATCTATTTGGTAGAACATTTGGTCATAAAAAAATTCGAAATACAAATAAAACTTATGCAGGATTAATTGCTGGAATAGTTGTTGCTTTCTTTTCTGGGATAATTGTTTTAATACTCTTAAATGGATTATCAATATTAAATTTATTAAGTATATTCTTATTACCTTCGATTGGTGCATTATTAATTGGATTGTTAGATTTTTTAGACTTAGAAATTGATGATAATCTTACTTACAATTTCATTATATCAACTGTATTATTTTTTTTCTCATTCATTATTATCTAAATAATAATAAAATTCTTGATTTATGCCAAAAGTTTTTTCAATTAGATTATTTATAATTACAAGAAGATGTCTGAAGAAAAATTAAAGATAGATAAAATAAAAAAAGGTACAGTAATTGACCATATCGACGGGGGTTATGCATTAACAATTCTGAATCTAACGGGTCTCGATGAATCACCAAATCTTATGACTATCGGTGTAAACGTATCGTCTAAAAAGTATAATAAAAAAGATATGATTAAGATTGAAGGGGTTTTTCTGAACGAAATACAAATGCAACAAATTTCGATTCTCTCTCCTAATGCCACAATTTCTCTTATCGATAATTACAAAGTGATCGAAAAGAAAAAAGTAAAACTACCACAAATCATTGAAAGATTAATACTCTGCCAAAATAAAACATGTATTTCAAATTCGGAGAAAGAGCCAATCGATACAGAATTTTTAGTTTTAGAAGAAAAACCATTGAAAATTCAATGTATATATTGTAATCGGAATTATAAATTAGAAGAAATTATTTTTACATCAAAAGAAAAAATTGAGAAAAAAGTAAAACAAGCAATTTTATTATAAAATTCAGAAATATCTAATTAATGTAAATGTAATAGTTGAGATAATCATAAAGAGGAAGAAAAATATTCCTACTCCAGGCTTAATAATATTTTTCCAATTCCAATCCTCTTTGTTATATTCATATCTTAAGATTATAAAACTTACAAAAAATGGAGTAATCCACCAAAAGCACATCATCCAGAGAAGTAACCACCATCCTTTTAAACCTATTAGAATTCCAATTAAACCGCTAGCGGCACCTGTTATTGCTCTGATCCAATAAATTTTTGTTTCTTTTTCTAAACGGAGATCTATTCCCTTTAAAGCTTTTTTATCTGATAATAAATCTTGTTTTTGTAATTGTCTCTTTTTTTCTTTAATACGCCTCTTACGTTCTTTTTTTATGTTGGTTCGCTTCTGGCGTTTATCTTTTTTAACCATAATAGTATTATTAATATTATTTATTATAAAAATCATTATATATATTGTAGTAAAGTTCAGATTTTATTCAAACGATAATGGTATTTATGAGTAGAATATTAAAATTTTCAAATTTTGATGTTTATACAATTGTTAGAGAATTAGACTCAACGCTTTCTCAAGGGATTATCTTAAATATATATGAAATTGAAGATCTTTTGATATTAAAACTTAGAACAAAAAATAATGAGAAGAAAACTTTAATTATAAAAAATGACTCTCGAATCAATTTAACAAACTACAATTATCCTATCCCAAAATATCCCTCTCAATATGTAATGTCTTTAAGAAAATTCATGAAGAACAAAAAAATTTTGTCTATATCTCAACATAATTTTGATAGGATTATCATTATTAATTTAAGCAATTATGATGAGGAACCATGGAAGTTTATAGTCGAGCTTTTCAATAAAGGCAATTATATATTAGTTGACGATAAGGATATTGTAAAAATTGCTAATAAGTATAGAAGATTTAAAGATCGGGATATCTTAGCTAATAGAGAATATAACTTTCCTAAACCAAGGGGAATAGATTTTTTAACTTTAAATCGAGAAGAATTTAACGACTTAATTATTGACTCAGATCAGGAAATAGTCAGAATTTTAGCAAGAAATATAAATATCTCCGGTCTATATAGTGAAGAACTTTGCTATAAAGCGGGAATCGAAAAAACTGAAAAAGGTAATAATTTAGGGATGGATGATTTGAAAAATCTATTTGATGCTTTCAAAAATTTAAGAAATCAATTACTTTTCGGTAAAATTAAAGCACATGTTATACTTGATGAGAATGAAAATCAAATACTAGTTCAGCCTTTTGATCTTATTTTATACCAAAATCAAAATAAAAGATATTTTGAGTCTTTCAATGAAGCAGTTGATTATTATTATTCCCAAATTGATTCAGATCTAGTTAAATCTTCCCATAATGATAATCTTAATCACCAAATAAATGCCCAAGAACAAATTTTAAAAAGGCAAAAGGAGTATCTAAACGAGTTAAAAGTTCAGAAGAAAAAATTCTATGATTATGGAGATTTTATATATGCTAATTTCAATACAATAGAAAAACTATTTGATACGATCTCAAATGCGAGAAATAGAGGTTATTCAATTGAAGAAATTAATGAAAAATTATTAAATGCCAAGAATGATAATATTGAAGGTTTAGAATTCTTCATTAAAATTATACCATCAACAAAACAAGTAATGATTAACATAAAAGATAATGAAGTATATTTAAATTCAAATTATAGTCTGGGAGAGAATGCTAATAGGCTCTATACTAAAGGAAAAAAGTTTGAAAAAAAAATAAAAGGCACAATTCCTGCAATTGAAAAAACTAAAAAAGCTATAGAACAATTACTTAATAAAAGAGAAGCAATCGAAGAAAAAGTAGATTTTTTAATTAAGAAACCAAAGAAGAAATGGTTTGAAAAATTTAGATGGTTCTATTCATCGGAAGAATTTTTAGTTATTGGAGGGAGAGATGCTAATTCAAATGAATTAATATATAAGAAATATATTGATGATAAAGATTTAGTTTTTCATACAAACTTTCCAGGTTCCCCATTAACAGTCGTAAAAAATCCGGAAGGTAAAGATATTCTCCAAAATACAATAAAAGAGGCTGCAATATTCGTTGCAAGTTATTCTCGAGCATGGAAAGAAAACTGGGGTGTTGCTGATGTGTTTTTTGTTTTACCAGATCAAGTTTCAAAAACCCCTCCTTCAGGCGAGTTTCTACCTAAAGGCTCTTTTATGATTTCAGGGAAAAAGAATCTTATAAAAGACGTTGAGACTGAGTTAGCCATTGGTTTAGAATTAGTTGAATTACACGATACTTCAAATGATGAAAATCATCAATTTTATCCGAAATTAAAGGTAGGTCCAATAAGGGCAATCAAATCTAAAGATAGTAATTTTTTAATTATAAAACCTTCCAATACAGGACTCCAAAAAGGAGCATTAGCAAAAGAAATAATATCTTATTTTTTAAAAACATCTGAAAAGGTATTAAGGAAATGGATAAAATTATTAACTTTGGACGAGATAGTATTGATACTTCCATCAGGGAAATCTATCATAAACAAAAATTAACTGGTCAATTAAATGGTCAATAAATAATCTTTTATAAAACTAATATTGCGATAATCATCAAATAATATGCCATCAATCCCTAAATCGATTAAATATTTGATCTTTTCGATGGGATTTTTGTAATTAATGAAATCCCAAGCCAATGCTAATATTTTATGCTTATGACATTTTTCAATAAATTTTTTTTCAATTAAGTTAGATCTGAGACTAATTATGTCTGGGATAAAAGTTAATTTATCCATGCCCCAATTATCAAGAAAATTTTTCAAAGTACATCCTTGCCCCTTAGTAATATTATAACAAACTTGAGCTCCTGGTACCTTAGTCTTTATTAATTCTAACATAACTAAATTTCTTCCACTAAAAATTGTGTTAAGTAGCACTTTTTTTTTAATCACAATATCTATAACTTCTTGCCATGAATCTACTTCTTTTAATTCGATAATAAAATTAATTTTACTCCTAAATTTTTCCAAAACTTCATGTAAAAGAGGTATTTTACAATTTTTATTTTTTGTGTTTAGATTACTTATCTCTGAATAATCGTAATCTTTAACTAAACCAGAACCGTTTATAGTTCTATCTAATGAAGAATCATGAATAATAATTAAATTTCCATCTCTTAATTCTCGTATATCAAACTCAATATAATTTGCCCCATGGTTTAATGCGATCTCAAAAGCTTCCAGAGTGTTTTCATCAAAATGAGATCTTGTTCCTCTGTGTCCTACAAATAAAAAATTTAATATCATTATTATAATGAAATAATGAAAGCTTAAATTCAAAATTAATTTTCTTGAACAAAGAACATGTAAATAATTATAATAGCAAGTCCAAAAAATGTAAACGTAAAAACTATAGGATCTCGAAATGCTTGAAGGAGAGATAAAACAAAAATTAAAAGAATTAGCTTAAAATCTAACGGTCTTCCTGTTAATTCTTTATAATTACCAATACTTATTACCATGAAAAAGAAAAAGAGTAAAATTGCAACTAATTTAATAATTATATCAATAATAAACCAAAGTCCACCTAAATTTACAAAAAATGTTATTATCTCCATATTAAAGAGAATTGATAAACTAAAAAAAACGCCTGCGAAAAAAACTGACTTAATTACTGTCTTATACGCGAATTCTTCGTTAAATGCTTTTTTGTTTGAACGGCTATCCCTTTTCTTATCTTTTTTAAATTTTGACATATTAAGTCCTTATTCTTTCAATTTTTTCCTTCAATTTTACAATCCTATAGATATAAAATACGTAAAGCATTCCACTTGTACCAAAAATAATAATGGATAAAATTAAGATTAAAAGTTCTTGTGGAGTTAATTCGGGAGGTAGTGGATTGTATGTAATTTTAATTAAAACATTATTACTTATTCTTATATCCTCTGGATAAGAAGGAGGGTTTGTAGAATCTCCCATAATAATTTTAAATACATGACCACTTTCTTCATCAGTTCCGTATTTTAAAAAGACATCTTCCGGATCACTTTCATTATTTTCAATAGGTAAGACAAATTCATAAATAACATCCTCTCCCTCTATTCTTCCCGCTCCACTACCATTTGAATTTATATCCTCCTCATAAATTGAATTATTTAAATAATAATCTTTATAGGTGTATTCATTGGTACTAATATTTGAAAATCGAACGACTTTAGCATCTGTAAAATCTTCTGGGTTTTCAGATTGATTGCTAGAGATTAATAATCCCACGAATTCAAAATCATTGTGAAGAAAACTAAATTGGATTGAAATATATAAATTTGAGCCATTCTGCATAACCCATAAATCGACTAGTAATGGATTTTCTGGGTTGGATTCATTTCGAAATAAATTTAAATTTTCCTTTATTGCCTTGTTCCATTCATTTTCAGATGTATCAATTTCTCCATCTATTACAGGAGCTTGCCCATAAAGGGGTTTGATTTCTAAATCTGCCCCAGAGCCATTTATAACTAATAAATAGGAACTAACCGTTAGACTTGTAATAAATATTAGTATAATTAATTTAATCGCAGTTCTTTTCACGGTTCTAAAGCCACTTACAGATATTTTATGCAAATTAGCTATTTATCAACTAATGAAAGTGATAATTTAATTTGATATTTTAAGTTTCTTATACTTATTTCAATATATTCAAAAAATTGAGTACTAATTTGATAATTCTAAAAATCATCTATTTCAATAAACTCAAAAATATCTTAAATCATGATAAATAATTAGGTAAAAGCACACTACATTCAAATTTATTTATATATACAACGAGATAAGTCATTAAGCGTTTGAGATCGCGTCTGGCATCGTCACTGTTGCTATCATTATAATCTGCAAAAGTCTTTGGCCCTATAGCAACCAGTTCCCCGGAGAGATCTCTCTCTCTTTTAATAAGCAGCCAAAATGGTTTCTTCTTCTCATTATCCTGTATTAAGACTAACATCCAAGGATTGAAAGTCCAATCATCTTTATCCGGGGAAATTATCCTTTCAATAGCATTCCCCGTAAAATAGTTCTTAGTTATTTTTATTACTTTTAAAAGACGGTCAAAAAAACTTCTTTTAATTTTCAAATATCCATTGAACAATCCCTTAACATCAAATAAATCTAATTTTTTAGCTGGACCGTCAGGGTACTTTAAAGTAATTTCCCAAATTTTCATTTTTTTGACATTTTAACTTTTATTTAAACTTATTTCCTCAATTTTTATATCTTTGAATATACTTTTAATTTTTTCTAAAGATTTTTCAAGTTCATTATATTTAGTATCTATTTTCCGTAAATCAAGGTAACACTCATAAATGACATTTTTACTTTTTGATACTAATCCAGTAGTGTGAATTATATTATATTTTTGGAGTCTTTTGGATAAGATTTCAATATCTTTATATAAAATGTTAAGCCCCTTTAAAGTTAACTTAATAATCTTCTGATGCTGAATTGGATAAATTGTTAATTTTACATAATTTTCTGTATTTGATTGAATAATTAACAAATATGGACTATTTCGAGAATCTCTTACTTCTGATAATAGCTGAGTTAAATTTAATTCAAAGGAATCCAGATTTTCTTTGATAACGGCGTTAGTTAATATATCTCTTTTCATTTTTCTTCCAATATTTTCTAAAATTAACTATTCTTCTTTCTATTAAATATTATTTCTTTTACTTTACCCAACGATCTAATAGTTCCAGAAGTCTTAACAGGAGAAAATATTATTTTCTCACTATTTATCTCTGTTATGAGAGTTAAAGCAGAAATTACCAATTCTTTAGTTTGATGAGAGCATCTTATTATTCCATAATCATTCTCAAGATCAAGTTCCACTAACCATAATCCCGTCTTATTAGCTTCTTTCAGACCAAAGTATCTCCAAATTGATTGCCAAATTGCTTTCAATATTTTATTTTGATCAAATTTACTCTTGTTTTTGCTAAAAATACGGAATAGAATATATCTTTGTCTCTCCTTATTCATAATCATTATCTCCTCCTTTAATGAATTTGACACCCTCTTGGAATATATTTTTATTAACACGATGGTTAACACGCTCTAATAATAATTGGACATTATCACTAAATCCTTTTTTTGCCTCATATAAAGACATTCCTAATAATGTGTGGCAAATACTTAAGAGACTTCTAGGATTTCTAAAATGATATAACTCACAAAAATTTCCACTAATGATATAATTTGGTTTTAAATCTAATACTAATTTAGTAAAACGATACAAATTTCTGAAATTCTTTGACTGAATTCCTTTAGATTTCATCATTATTGGAGCTAATGAAAATTCAATAAACGAATTGTTTTGTTTAATTAATGAAATGACTCCAATCGAGATTGTCTTCATAATCTCTTCATTTGAAAATGATAAGATATCAATTCTAGAATCTTTTGCTGCTTGAATTTGAATCTCTTTATCTGGAGTTTCTACGCCCAAAATATGAGGAAAAGAATCAAAGTTTTTTAATGTCTTCTTAAAATCATTTAAGTTGTTTGGCGTTAAATTAAAGCGATAATATATATTTATATTTGTAATTTTTTTAATTCTATTAAGTAATTCAACCTTATAGTTATTTGAATTATTTATTGGTTCAAGAATTAAATTTTTTATACCCAATTTTTCACAAAAAGTTAGTATATGTCTAACTTCTTCTAAATTATCGAAACTTATCTTTAATCTTGATTCAAAATATGACAATAAATGAAAAACCTCAATTCAAACTAATAGATCTTAGAATGTTTCTTTAAGAAATGTAAGCATTGGTATAATAAAAAAATTTTATTATAAATGAATATTTATCAAGTTATAAATTTGATATTTTTGAGTGTTTCTATTGCCTAAAAAGAGGACACTTTCTGAAATAAAGAAAAAGATTGAGAAAGGAACTGTTATAATAATTACCGTCCAGAACTTAATTGATCGTTTGAGTGATGGCGAAAATATAAATTTTGAAGACGTAGATGTTATTACAACTGCAACTAAGGGATTAATGAGCGGAATAATGGGTGTATTTTCTTTCCGCCTTTCCCCACCAAAAGCTCTAAGAAAATTCACAGAAGTAGATATGAATGGAATCCCAGCATTTCCAGGACCATGCCCGAATGAGTATTTAGGAATTGTTGATCTAATTATTTACGGAACTACTCAGAGCCAGACAAGAAGTAATTATTGTGGGGGATCTCTTTTCAGAGAACTAGTTGAAGGTAAAGAGATAGAAATTATTGCGAAGAGTAGCGAGGGTGAAAAAGTTCAAAAAAAAATGACATTAGAGGATATGCAGTTTGCAAAATTAATGGGAACTAGGCAAGCAATAAAAAACTATAACGCAATGATAAATTGTGAATCATATGAAGTCAATACAATATTTTCTGCGCTTCCATTTAAACCAAATAAAACTCAAATGACTTTCTCTGGATGCGGAGCATTAAATCCCTTTCAAAATGATCCAAAATTTCAGACTTTTGGGGTTGGAACACCCCTATTAGTAAATGGAAGTACTGGTTATTTGATGGGACCAGGTACGCGAAATTATATTAAAAAGCCAAATATGATGACTATTGCCCCATTTAATGGGATGCAGCCTGAATACATGGGCGCATTTAAGACATCTTATGGTTTGGAACCGATATGTAGCATTGCATTACCAATCCCTATTTTAAATGAAGCTATATTCAATGACATTGTAAAGTCAGATAATAATGTCCCTTTACAAATTTTAAGTCTTGTAGGTAGAGAAAAAATTGGTGAAATTACTTATGGAGATATTTGGCAAGACAATTTCTTAATGAAATTCAATCCAGAAGCTTGTATTACATGTGAAAAATGCAAAGTTATGGATATCTGTCCCACAAATGCTTTCATTGTGAATGGTGGTTCAGTTCAAGGCATTGATAGGGCTAGATGTTTTAATTGTGGTGCCTGTACTACTATTTGTCCAGCCGCATTTCAATTAGACATGAAAACAATCAAGTTTGAAGAGATGGATATTCCTATTGTATTAAGGCAATCAGATAGAAATGGAGCCATTAAATTAGCAGAAGAATTAAAATTGAAGATTCTTAAGGGAAAATTTCCCCTTGAAAATCCAATTGATAAATTAGATTTTGCTGATAGTGTGAAATAGATAATTAAAATTAAATTTGAAATTATTATATCTAAATGTAAAAAAGTCCTCTTTTTAGCAAAATTTAATTTTCATTTTTAATAATCCTTTATATGTCTAAACACATTTATAATGGCGGGGATTTACTTGTTAAATGCCTTATAAAAGAGGGAATTACAAAAATTTTTGGTCTTGTGGGTGGAGAATTGCTAAAGATTTATGATGCTATTGAGCGTTGGGGACGTGAAGAAGGTATTGATACCGTAATGGTGCGACATGAGCAAGCTGGAGGACATATGGCAGACGCTTGGGCAAGAGCAACTGGAGAATTAGGTGTTTGTTTAGGGACAGCAGGACCTGGAGTCACTCATCTGATTCCAGCTATAGCAGCAGCAAATGCAGATTCAATACCAATGCTGGTAATTGGGTCTCAAATCGCTAGAATGTTTGATAATATTGGAATCTTACAAGGTGATTTAAACCAAATGAGTTTAATGAAGCCTATTACAAAATTACAAGTTTCTGTAGAAGAGCCATATGAAATACCAAATGCATTTCAAAGATGTATAAAAACAGCGATGTCTGGAAGAAGGGGACCTGTTTTTCTCGAATTAAGGGAAACTGCATTAGTTAGAGAAGCTACAGAGGATGATTTTAAAAAAGTTTTAGAACCAGAACAGTATCGCCCAATAAATAGACCCGCAGGAAATATAGACAGTATAAAAAATGCAGTAGCGCTTTTAAAGACTGCTAATAAACCTTTAATTGTAGCTGGTGGTGGAATTAATGCTTCAGAAGCTTTTAAGGAGCTAAAGAAGTTATCAGAAACTTATAATATTCCCGCTGGAACGACTATAAGTGGAATAGGGGTAATTACAACAAATAAAACTTTTGTAGGAGGAAAATTAACAGCATTGGCATATAGAAGAGCTGCTATTGAAGCAGATGTAGTCCTCTCTCTGGGTTGTAAATGGGATCATACTATTATTTACGGAGCTTCCCCAATTTGGAATCAAGATCAGAAAATTATCCAAGTTGATATAGATCCCACTGAAATTGGTAAAAATAGGGCTGTAAAGGTTGCTATTGTTGGAGATGCTAAAGCCGTCATTAATCAACTATTAGATGAAATGGAAAGGAATCTCCCTAAAGCAAAAGTAACCGAATGGTCTCAATGGAATGATTATCTGCAAGATGTGAGGAAAACTGATAAAGAACAATTAGAAAAAATGTTAAAATATGACAAATTACCCATGAAACCTCACCGACTTATTTATGAAATCTTAGATTTCATACCAGATGATACGCAATTAGTAATCGATGGAGGAGATATTTTTGTTTTCTCATTGGATCTAATAAGCCTTAAACCATACCCTCCAAGAAGTTTTTTTCGTTCGGTTTCTATGGGTCATTTAGGTATTGGCATTCCGTATGCTATTGGTGTACAAATGGCTAAACCAGATAAATTAGTCGTTTGTATTACTGGTGATGGTAGCTTTATGTTTAATGTACAAGAATTGGAAACCGCAGTAAGGTTAAATTTACCTATAATTACAATAATCGGAAATAATTGTGCTTGGGGAATGATAAAGTCTAATCAGAAACTTAATTTTGGAAAAAGATATTGTGATGTTGATTTTCCACCAATAGATTACTCTGAAATTGCTCGGGGCTTTGGATGTTATGCAGAAAAAATAGATAAACCGGAAGATATAAAATCGGCATTAAAACGAGCAATTAACTCAAAGAAACCTGCTGTACTTGACGTTGATATAGCATTTGAAACACCCGCTGCAATGAAATTACTTGGTCTTTATAAGAGAAGTAAAGGTTTATTTGGAAAATAAAATCCATAATGTTTAAAGGAAAAAAAGGATGAGACAATACTAAAATGAATGATGAAAAATTTTTAGAAGGCAAAACGGTTTTAATAACTGGGGCAGGAAGTGGATTTGGTCGTGAAATGGCAATTGCTTCTGCAAGTAAAGGAGCTAATTTAGTTATAAACGATGTTAATTTGGATAGTCTTAAAGAAACGCGTGATCTCATTGTAAAATCAATAAAGACTGATATTTTATTAGCTAGAGCAGATATTTCTAATTTTGAAGAAGTCAAGCAAATGAGTAAGCAAGTCTTTAGTCAATTTGATAATGTATATGTATTAGTAAATAATGCGGGAGTACGAGGAATTGGAAAAAAAGCAAGTAGTTTCTCACTGATTGCTAAAGAAGCAGAATATGATAGAATTATGAATGTTAACGTAAAAGGAGCATGGAATGTGACAAAAGTTTTTTCTAAAAAGATGAGAAACCAGACTTTTAAACCAATCACAGGAAAAATTATTAACATTACATCGTGCGCTGGTACAGATTGTGGAGCAAATCCTTTTATTGGAATATATAGCGCAAGTAAAGCAGCCCTTATCATGTTTACTAAATTATGGGCTCTTGAACTTGGAGCTAATAACATTACCGTGAATGCTATTTGTCCGGGTATCTTTTTTACTCCTATATACGAAAGCCGAGAATTTATTAAGGAATGGATGAAATTAAGAAAAGTATCTCTTCCTATAAATAGAATTGGTGAAACAACTGATGTTGCTGATGTTGCCTTATTTTTAGCATCTCCCGCAGCTGATTATATAACTGGCCAAAATATTATTTTAGATGGCGGTATGACTGTAAGTATTAACAAATTGTGAAGAATCGATTAAGAGTTTCTTATATTTATTTTTTTTATTAAATTAGAACCTTCCTCTTTATTTATTTTAACAAAATAAAAAGGCATAATGGATAATATTATCAAGATTCCTGAAATCATAATGATAATATCTATTTCAACATATATATAAAAGAATGTCCCTATTGGAGTAAAAATAATACTTGCTAAGATACTAAACATCGTCATCAACTGATAATAGAAAACGCTATTATGAGCAAGTTCCATCTTATAGGGAATCAATTTTATCAAAAAAAGACCAGAAATAAAATAATATAGTCCATAAATTATTAAAAATAACGAAAAATTGAAAGAAACGATAAAAGGAACAATAAAAAGAGAGATACCTATTATTAAAGTAGTTATAAGAAGAACATTTTTACAATTTACTTTTTTAAAAGCCCAACTACCAATTAGATTTCCAAAAGTATAAATTAAGATTAACAAAAACCAAAATATTGAGAAGAAGGTTGTGCTAGTTTGAATTGAAATCCAAGGTTTTATTGAATATGAAAATAATCTATCTGAGAAAGCTAAGAACAAAAATAAGCACATTAAAATTATTGGCTTTTTATTAAGTGAAACAATTTTTAATTCTTCTTGTAAATAATAAGAATCCCCTTTTTTTTTTCTAAGAAGAAAAATAGAGAATAATATAGGTGTTGTAAAAAGGATTCCGATAATAAAAAAAGTATTCCAACTAGATTCTGAGCCTACACTTATTAAAAAAAGCAGAATAGGAAATAAACTTCCAGAGATAGACCCAAGTTGTATATATAAAGCATTTCTATTTTTACTTTTGGCATCTTGTGAATGGGAAATCATAATCTTATTTGTTCCTACAATATTTATTGAGATGGAGGTTAATAGAAATGCGTAGAAAATGCCAAATAATATGGTTAAATGCAAATTAAACATTAATAATAAAAAACTTACTAAAATTCCAAACCCGCTAGTAATTATTAAAGTTCTTCGTTTTGAATCCTTTCTATCAAAATAAATCGAGATAAGAGGCCGTGAAAATAATGCTAAATAGGAAAAAAAGAGAATAAAAGAAAGCTGAATTGTATCTATTTTAATTATATTTGAAAAGTAAATAGGTAAATAACTATTTGTATATGTAAGTATCATTTCCGCATTAAAATATGTATAAAAATATATAAACGGCTTAGATTTAGATATCATTTATAAAGAACCTGATTATAATTATGAAATTTATTACTATCTGGTTTAAGAAAAAATTTATAAACTCATTGAATAATTTAAATAGAATAAATAAGTTTAATAGAAACGCGTTAAGCTTCATATCTTAAAAAAAAAAAAGAGAAAAATGATATTAGAATCCTTAAAATTGGCGTTATAATTTGATAGAACTTTGATTTGATGTAGAGGATTCTATATCTAACTAATTAACCTCCATTTTCTCCACCGTATGGCATCTTTGCCATTCCTCTTTCCTGTTATTTGCGATAAGCAACTAAATGTTCTTATATATATTTTTAAACTAAACGAAAAAAATTTGATAGAAAAAGAATTTTAAGAAAAAGAAGTAAAGAAAAAAAAATAAATTGTATCTCAATGTTTCCATCTAAAATTATAAAAAGAGAATAATATTAATTAAGAAATAGAAAAACTTCTAATAATATAGAGAAATTATTTCAGTTTTTATGCCTGTACAAATTGATTATGAGATTTTAGAGGAATTATCTAAAGGAAAAGCATTAAATCAAATCCAAAATATTTTTGTTACATTATTATCTGAGTTAATTGATTATCTTAAGCTACGACCCCTTCATAAAAATTATGTAATTAAATTAATATCAAAAGAAAACTCTGTAAAAAAGATTAAAATAGATATTCTCGATTTTGGGGTTAAAAGAATTTTTCAAAATGATAATGTATTAATTGAAATTAATGAAAACTGTAAAGAATTTTTACCTTTTATTTTGCTTAGAGAAATATATTATTGTTTTCTTCCAGAAAAGGTAAGCGCCCTTGTAAAAATTTGTATTAATCAAATTGTTGAAAATGATCTTAAAAAATTGAGTTTCTATAAAGAGTGGAAAAAATTTTTAAGAGATTCTTTAGTAAACAGGGAGTTTTTAAATAAACAATTTGATAAACTGCAAAAATTCTTTAAATTAGAAGCAAATGATCCACTAGAGAGTTCAGTCCAATTTTTTTTTAAAGAAATAAGAGAAAAGACATTATTATTTGAAAATTCTAATATTGACCATTTTTATGACATAATTTACGAAAGATACACATACAGCACTTCTAGATCTTTATTTAATGAAAATGTAATCGAAACTCTTAGAGTGTTTATCAAATTATTTTTTGATACAAAATCTTATCAAAATTTATCAAATTATTATACACTGTTTAAAAAATTCAAAGAAATCGAAAGATTTGATTCTGATTTAAGTTTAAGAAAGTTTATTGAAATTATGCAATGGATTAATAAATGTTCCGCAACGATAGCTCCTTCATATGATATTTCTTATAATATAATAGGTTTATGTCTTGTTGGGTGTCTGATAAGATTTAACCCTCTTTTAGAAAAATACAAAATTAAAAAATTAATTGAGGAATTGCCCTTTCTTAGTTCACCAAAAGTTACAGAAAATAGTTTTGCAGCAGATGTTTCTTTATTATTTATCATTCCGAAAGTATATTTAAGTGATCTAACAACATATTTCAATATATTAGAATCAAATGGCTATATAATTGAAAAAAACATAAATCTAATTTCAAATAAGACATCATTTATAAATTTAAATTACTTTAAAGATATTTCTAATACAAAAAAAATTATTAATCCTAATGGTACAGAATATAAAAAAAAATTTGAAATTGAACATAAAATAGAATTCCCTGATAAGTCATATTCATTTCCGTTCTCTATTTTTGAGTTTAAAATTCTTCAACGCATACATTATGTATCAACAACTGGTTTGACATTCGATAAAAGATCAGAGACTTTAAATGCAATTAAAGATGATTTTGAAAATGATTTAAGAAAACAATTAAATTTCATTAAAGATTTTAGGATTGATTTACATAGAATTTCAAATTCCCGTGAAACCAGAAAAGAATTTTTATACTTTTTAGAAAAAAATCAATCAAAAGGTTTTTTATATATATATCATATATTACATGATCTAGTACACTATTTAGGATTAATAGAAAATACATTAGAGAATAATAATAAAATTTCTAATGAAGATCAACTTAGAACTATTTTAACTATAAACAATATTTCCCGAATAATTGAAGATAATATGCTTATTCAAAACCAAGAAATAAAGAAATTAGTATATTATGACATTATTCCATTATATTTCCGTTCTAAAAAGGAATTTAAGAAAGAAATAGAAAAATTTGAATTGTTTTTTAGTGTTTTAAATTCTTGTTATAACCTAAAAATATTAGATATAAGTACTATAAAGAAGATTCTTAAACAGCGATATTCTGACGTAATTGAAGAAATAATTAAAATAAAAAAAGAAAGAATTCAAAATTCATTTAAATCAATGAGTAAGGATGAGATAACAAATGAGAAGATTGAGGTAACTATACAAAAGTTTTTAGATCATGAGCCCCCTTTAATTAAACCTCTTTTAATCAATACAATTTTTACAAGTACTTTTGCTAAATACTATCCAACATTATTTGTTGAAAATACTCCTGATGCGCGAAAATTACTTCATAAATTAAAAATTTACTTTCCAAGAACATTTATACACGAAAGATTAGATTTGAAAACTCAAAAAAAATTCATTAGTACGAATATCTATATGATTAACATTAAGGAAAAGGAATTATTTATCTCAATCCTATATAGATCTCTTAGAAAATCGATTTTATCTGTAAAAAGATATTTTTGGAGAGGAGTAGAGAGAGCATCAGACTTCCAATATTTTGAGTTTTATGATTTTGAAAATAAAAATTTCTTTTATTTAAAAGATATATTTGAACAACTTTTAATATTTTCTCAGAATATCCTTGGTAAAAAAATGAGATGGCCTAAATTTCAATTGGATAATAATTTTCAAGAATTTTTTTGGGAAACAACCAAAGATATTAACGATTTAGTAAGTGCTGTACAAAAAAGAATTTATAACTATAATAGTGATTTTGATTCTAAGAAAATTATTGATTTAATTGAATTTCGAAAGAATTTGGGAAAAATAATTTCTAATACTTCAAAGATAACGGATATTAAAAATGTAGACTTTTTCCAAATTTATGTAAATTCCATAAATTTTCTACCGCTATTTCGAAAATTTGGTGTTTCACAATATAATTTGTATTTTAGGCCTTTTCATTATAATAGTATCAACTTCAAAATTTTATTTGCAAATTCATTTCAAGAGATAAAATATCCCGCTTCTATTGATCCTAATCAAATGATTTATAGCTCTTACATTTTTCCATATAGAAAGCCTAATACCTCATATCTAAATTGGTTAGTTAAATCAAAAAAAGTAGTTAGTGAATATTGTCTTTTCTATAGGAAAAAGTTCTATGAAATATTTCAATTTGATCAAAATCTGAAAAAAGCTGGTTGGGACTATTCTTCGATGAGATTTAAATCTTATGTACAGAATGTTCTATTTAACCCTTCCTACGATCCAAAGATTCAAAACATAAGAGAATTCGATTTTGATTCAATAACTGACTCAGATGTTTACGGACCTAAATCTAAAGAATTTAATACTTTATTTAAGATTTATAATAGATACTCTATTGATATTAAATCATACTTAGGCACGAAAAAATATACCACGATTAATTATGTAACCGATCTACTCAAAAAGAAACTAATTTTTCCTTATTTGTCATTAAAAAATTTGGATTTTCAAGATAAAGTTTCAATTATTTTACCGAACGTGAAGAATGAGTTTAATGAGAAAATTATCAAAATATTTAGTTTTTTTAACATGTGTCATATTTATGAAATTGAAGGAGAATTGTACATTTATGGGTTTGAAGACATTAAATCATTCGAAAATGGATTTTTAATTGAAATTTGGTTTCCAAAGTGCGAAATGGACGAATTTTTTGAGGTTTTCGATCTTATATTTCAATATTTTGAGATTAAGCATTATCTAATATTAACTGATTTAGTTGATGGAAAACAATTGTTAAAGTCCGTCTATGGTAATTTAGAATTCCTGGATTCTTATAATCCTTTAAAGAATCTTATTTGGAATGATAAAGACAAGATTTGGATGAATCATAAACTTTTTAATGAAAAATTTGAACCAATTTATCCAGATTTGTTGTATGGAGAAAAAAGAGAAAATTAACATTTCATTGCAAATCAATCTACAGCTTTAAAGCTCATGTTTTAAAACTATTGAAGGTTAACATGAGTTAAAAAAATCAGTAAATATTATTTACCACGACCTTTATTCGCTGAAATACTTGGTCGAGTTTTCTCAGATCCCCACCCTTTCTTGTGTAACCCTCTAGCTCTTTTTCCAGCTGAAGTTAAACCTCGAGTAACTCTTTTTTTATGAGCGGGGTCACCTATCCAATTTATTTTTGGATCTGATTTTATTACAGGATGACTTGGATCAACTAAAATAATCTCATAGTACCAATGTCTTCCATCAGAATAGATTTTATAGCTATTTAAAACTTGCATGTTTGGATATTTTCTCTGAACTCGTTCCTCAGCAATCCATTGAAGATTCTTACCTGTTGTATATTTTGAAACGCCCATAGCTCTTGGTTTTCTGCCGCGTTTGGGTCTGACTTTATGCATTCCTCCTTTTCTAATTCTTGCTCTTACGATGATATAACCTTGTTTCGCTTTATATCCTAACGATCTTGCTCTATTTAGCTTAGTTGGCTTTTCTATCCTCTGTATTGCTTTTCCTTTCCTGTATTCGATCCCTCTATACCAATGGGGGGATTTATAACCCGTTTCATGCTTCTCGAAAGTTTCCTTTACAAAACTATATCCAGACTTCATAATTTCTCATTTACTAATTGAGAATATTTATTGAAATAGTGAAAAATTAATTAATTTTATTATTTTAATAGATTTTTTGATATGAATTTTAATGCTTTAATTAATTTGAAACGTTCTTAACTATCATCCCTTATAAAGTTTAATTCAATTTATTTAAAAATTTACTGACGTCTTGTTGGAATTTATCAGCAATTCATATTAATATACTTTTTACTGGATAATAAATTATAAATTTCTGATTATATTATTTTAATTAATAATTCCTTGAAGACATTATTAAAGGATGTTTATCTGGTAAATGGAAAAAAATCAAAAGGACAAGGATAGCGCTTTAAAAAAGCCAAAAATAATCGATTTTGATGGATTAAAAATCGCATATGAAAAGAGCGAATTAGAAAAACAATATCCTAACCTAATTTCAGAAATTTCAAATAAAAAGAAATCGATAAAAATAGATTCAGTAGATTTTAATATTGAATCCAAAAGTAAAGCTAAAAATATTACTAAAACTAAAGATTATAAGGAAGATTTAAACAATCCAGGGGTAATTGATTTTGTTAGAAGATGTACTAATAATGATGAAGCTCTTGAGATACTTGACTATTTATTTAAGAGAAAAGAAATTAATCTTGAATTTTATAAAAAACTTAAAAATCAAATAAGTAAAAAAGACGGATTAAAGAAGTTAATTAAAGAATGTGGTGGACCAAAAAAACCAGGATATTATGAAAGGAAATATCACTCCAAAAAAATTTGATAAAATAACGAATTATATCTATTCAGTAATTTAGATTAATGATGAACTTATGACAAGTGGTTTGAGCTATTGCTCGTAGCAATGACGTTGTCGCCCCAATCTGAAATTTAAATTAATCAGATTTTTCAATCCTTTTTTTGAAATCAAATCCTTTCAATGTTAAGCAAAAACCTCTTTCATTTTTTTCAATAAGATTCAGATCCATTAACACTGGAAGTCTTCCTTTGATACATTCCTTTGAAACTCCCGAAAATAATTTAATGGTTTCAAGATCTTTTGCTCCTTTTTCTATCGCATATAGAATTTCAATTCCCATATTTCCTAAAAGATATTTTATATCCTCAGGAGATTCTTCCCCCTTTTTCATCACAAATCTTCTGTATTATTCTTTATTGGGGATTATGTTACTAAAATTTTAAGACTACTTAAATAAAGATCGTTTTAGCGATTTTTTGGAATATATTTTTTCGCTACAACAGGTTTGCTTTCTTTTGGCAAAAGTTTCCTCAAATATTCAGGAAATGTTGTTGTAATTTGAATATTTGTTTTTAATACTATATAAGTTTCATTTTTATATTTCAATTCTTCGATAACATCATATTTTTTCAAAAAATCTAATGAGGTATTTAAGTTATCAAGAGTTCTCTTTGATACAAGGTTCGGAAGTTTGTCTTTTGATATTAAACCATTCCTTAATTCTGAAAGAACGTTATATTTTCGTGAATCAGATATTATCTGGAATAATGTTAGTGTATCTTCTTCTAGTTCTTTTCTGCTTTTATTTTCATAAATACTAAAATATTCCTGCACTTTTGGGATTAACAAGTCAATTAATTCTCTTTCAATTTGTTCTGGAGTCTCATCAATATACTCGATAACACTATCGGGAGGTATTCTTTCAGCATTGACTTCTTTTACTAATAAAATATATTTTTCTACAATCCCGATTTGGTTTATAAAAATAAATTGTTTTCCTGCTAAAATGTCAATTAATTCATTGAAATGTAAATCGGGGAAATTCTCATTGAACCACTCATTCAATCCCTCTAAAGTTATAGGTCCTTTTGATAACTTTTTTAAAGTTGAAAATATATGTTCTTTATTCAATAATATGGCAATTTTTTCCTCTTCACTCTTTTCTCTTGTTTCTTCGAGTGTAGCCCAGTATAACTCTTTAACCCAGGTTTTTATTAGAGAATTATTTTTTAAGATTAACTCTTTATCAGTCTCATCAAAATTATTTACATCATTTACATAAAAAGCAGTAAAAATTTCCTCATTTGATTGAAGTTTTTCAGAGAATTCGGTACAAAGTGTTGAAATATTTTGCTCTATCTCAGGTGACGTGTGATGATCAAGAATAATTGAAATCATTAACATTTCTTTATTTCCACGATTCCAATCTGAATGTATTTCAAAATAAAAATTCATAGAATTTTTATTTTCGAATGAATGTGTAAAAAAACCTTCACTAACAGTCTGATCCATAATATTAGCAATTCTAATTGACAATTGGTCATCTAGCATAACACTTGGATAAGAATAGAATACTAATGGACCAATTTTTCGGTGAAAATATGATAAAGCAACAATAGTAGACAATTACTATTACTCCCTAAAAGTTTTTATCTTGATAATGTATAATATTAATTTTTAATAGTTTAATAAAGAATAAATTAATAATTAAGATTTATTTAATTTAAAAATTTTTCCATACTTTTATTTAAAATTATTTCTCAAGTAGGTATATAATAGATTTAATATATTAATCTTACTTGGTAATTATTCTGCATTATTTATCCTCTTTTATTTTGAAATTATTATTAAAAATATCTGGCTTTTTATAGTTTTATTATAAATATCTTTATGAATTCTTAGTGAATTCATAATAACCATTCTATAATAGTGAATAAAATGGAAAAGAAAAAAAAGAAATTTAAATCTTATTTAACTATCGCAGGTTTTTTCATAGGATCTGGATTCGCCTTATTATTTGCTTTTTCTTGGAATGAATTGGTAATAGTATTAGACCTAGTTAAGGGTGCATGGCTCGCGGTTATATCTGGGATTATTAGAATAATTATATTAGCAATAATGAGTTCTATTCTCTTTGCTAAGTGGTTTAAACAAGAAACAATATATGCATCAGACGCCTATTTTTTATTTGCATTATTTTTCTCAATATTAATGGTTGGGAAGATATATGATATATATAACAATTTAATTGTCGTTAGTGAAAATGCTACTACTGAATTTGTGTTGATCATAACTAAAATTAGATATCTTATCGTGACCATTAATATCATGCCTGTTCTTTATATTGGATTGGAAACAACATTGGCTCTTGTAAGTGCTTATATAAAAAATGTAAATAAATCACAGTTTAATAAGATAAGACTGGGGATTGTTGGTATCTATTTAGCAATAGTGTTGTTTATTATTATAATTGCCCCAACATTAAGTGCTCTTATTTTTGCCCTTCCTTATTTTACTATAGGGATTTATTTATTGATAGCAATTATGTTTTTCTTTATGTATAAGAATAAAAGATTATCTCAAGCAAATTCATTATTAATTGGTATTGCTTTTCTTTGCTTAATTGCTAGTAGTATAATAAGATCTATTATGACTTCAATTGCCTTAGAAAACCCATCTATGATTGTTGTAGCTGAAGTTGTTACGATTATCGTAAATTTTGTGATATTCCTTGGTTTCATTACAAAACCCAGATATGCTAAAATGTAAAAAATTTTGTTTTTGTTATTTTTTTTTGTTATTTATAGTAATAATAAATTTATCTTTGGTTTAACATCTATTAACTATAAATTATATTTTTTAAATATTAATTGAGAAATTATTTAATAAAATCTACAGTACATCAAAATTATGTGTGCTATTAAATTAGTAGGTTTTGACCTAGATGATTGTCTTTTTGATTCGACAGGACTTTCTGAAAAAGCTAGAATAAAAGGAATAGATGCGATGATAAATTTGGGTTTAGATATAGATCGCGAGAAAGCAATCCTTTTGATAAAAGAAATTGTAGAAGAATATGGTTCGAATTCATCTAAACATTATGACTATTTCATTAGAAGAGTAAATGAAATAGAAAAACGTTCGATTTCTTTTAATGAACAATATAAATATATTGCGGCAGCTGTAATGGCTTATCATGCTCAAAAGATTGAGTATATTAAATTATATGATGATGTAATGCCCTGCTTGAAAAAATTAAAAAATTTATCAATAAAAACTGCTATTATTACAGATGGAATCCCAATAAAACAATATGAGAAGATTTTAAGATTAAATATTGAGGATATGATTGATTTAGTCGTGATTTCAGATGAAATTGGAATAAGAAAACCAAATCCGAAATTATTTTCTTTTTTTTTAAAAAAATTTAGTGTTAATGGAAAGGAAACAATTTATATTGGTGATAATATATACAAAGATATCGTTCCAGCTAAGTTAAATAACATTTATAGCATTTATATACATCGAGGTGGGAAATATGATACAAATAAAACTGGTAAAAAAATTGCTGATGGGTTTACACCTGATTATGAAATAACAAATTTAAATCAAATTTTTTCAATTATTGAAGAAATTAATAAACATAATCCTTTATAATAATCGATATGATTAATGTTGCTTGTATTCAACCACAGGTTCTTCAAAATAGAGAAAAATGTTATTTTGAAGTGGAAACATTATTGAAAAAATTGATTGAAAACCATCAGAAACTTGATATTATTTGTTTACCAGAGCGTTGGGTTCCTTTTGAATTAAACATTTCTAATAATTTTCAAGAGGAGAGAGGTTCAGACTATTTATTTATTAAGAAACTTGCTTATGATTATAATGTTAATATTATTTCTGGAGCAATTTGGGAAAAAAGAAAGAAAAATTTTAAACCCGCAATCACAAGCTATTATTTTAATAATCGTGGAGAAGAAATTGGTCGTCAAGATAAGATTCATCTTTATTCATATGAAAAAGAGCAATTTGAATCTGGTCGAGATTTAAAAATTTTTAAACTCAACACCAATAATTTTGCAATTTTAATATGCTTTGATATGGCTTTTTTTGAGACTCCAAGATTAGCTGCAGAATATGGGGCCGATATTTTATTCTCTCCTACAC
Organism: Promethearchaeia archaeon; assembly: GCA_049671145.1. Lineage (GTDB taxonomy): Archaea > Asgardarchaeota > Lokiarchaeia > Sigyniarchaeales > SOKP01 > SOKP01. The sequence goes on along the minus strand of JBATUM010000180.1, from coordinate 22,315 downwards.
AAATAAGAGAAGAAGGGATTGAGAATTGGGAGATATATTTAAAAGCGCGAACACTTGAAAACAGGATACCTGTAGTAGGGTGTAATACCTTTGGATATTTCTTTAAAAGAAAGTTTCCTGGAAAAAGTAAGATTATTTCTTTCATTCAGGGCCATGTTTCACCATCAAAATTAAAAATTACAGAAGGTCCTTTTAATTCAAACGGCTATCTTTATGATAATATTAATTTAAGCTTTCCAAGAAAGATTAGAAAATTAAGATTTAAGGAAATTAAAGAAAAAAGTAAGATCAATGTAAAAAATATTTAATAATCCGGAGCATCCTTCAGTTTTAATAACTTAGATTATTTAATACCCTCTTTATTTTTACTTTTTATGACCCCTCTCTCTGGGGGGGTTTAAATAGAAATTATTAGAATATATTACAAAAACTAAAATAAAAAAAATGATTGGAAAATCAAAATCTATGAATTTTTGTATTGGACCAAAAGCTATTTTTGATCCTAATTACGTTCCTCCTGAGATTTTATATAGAAAGAAAGAAGAAGTCAACTTGTATTCAATTCTGAAAGATTCAGTTTCAGATGAGTTTAGTTTAAACGTTCTCTATCAAGGTATCCAAGGAATTGGTAAAAAAGTAATTATTAATAAAGTCATACAAGATCTACTTAAAAAGGAAGAAAATTTTATAGATTTCATAAAAATTCCAATAGATTGTAAAGAAAAAAGTATTAATGAAATTGTTTTCTCCATAATAACTGATATTAGTAGTATTACCAATATTAAAGTTGATTTTCTTCAATTCCTCAAATATAATTTATCTGAATTATGGAATATTTTCAAATTAATCTGTAACAAAACTAGAAATAATTTGATCCTCGTTTTTAACAATGTTGAGCATTTAAAAACAGAATATTATAAGAAATTCTTACACTATGGAAAAGAATCAAAAATAAGTTCAATTTCAACCGTAAATAAAGTATTGAAACCTGAAACTTTAGATTTAATCAATGAATTTGATCTTAAAAAAAAATTAAGCTATTACAATTACCATGAACTTTTGGATATTATTGAACAACGAGTTGCTTTAACCTTTATCAATGGAATTGATAAAGAATTAATTGAATTTATAACCGATTTGATTTTTGAACATTATGTTCCTGTACCGGGAAAAGGAGTCGAGATATTAAGAGAACTATATCCAGTATTATCTAATCATAATGTTATAAATAATCTGGAGATTATTGAAATACTTCAAAATCAATTTGATTCAATTCACCTATCAGATGAATTTGCCATGTTAACTTATATCTCTGAAGAAGATATATTAACTCTAATCTTTCTTGATAACTTAGCGAATTTCTTTTTAAAGAGACCTAATTATTATATAACAATAGATGAATTAAAGGAATTATACCATATATCATGTGAATCATTAGAATATAGTAAAAGAATAGATGAATTTTATGAATTAATTAAAGCTTTACATAGCATTGGAGTTTTGAGTTTCTCAAAAAGGAGTAATCAAACCTTTTTAAAATCTGATCAAAAAAACTTATTAAATTATAAATTCTATTTTATGGCAATAAATCCAAAACAACTTAAAGCTATTGCAGATGCAATTTTTAACAAATTTTAATGACTAAAAAAATTTTATCTTTGTGGAAATATCCAAATTTTTAATTTGGATAATTCTAATTCTAACTAATTTTAAGTAAAATGCAAAATCTTTTCTATTTGAATGAAGAGTATATATATAGATATGTTTATTCTTTATTCTAAATAACTAATGAAATGGAGTTAATGTTTTGACTTATATCAAAAAAATTTCCATGACTGGATTTAAGTCATTTGGAGATAGAACCGTGACTATTCGACTTTCAAGTGGATTTACTTGCATAGTGGGGCCTAATGGTGCAGGAAAATCAAATATAATAGATGCTTTATGTTTTGCACTAGGAAGACTAAGTAAAAAAACAATGAGAGCAAAAAGTCTTGAGGATCTTATTTTTGCAGGTTCTAGAGGCAAAAATCCATCACAAAGAGCAACAGTAACTATGTTTTTTGATAATTCAGAAAAGATATTTCCTGGAGGGGGGGACGAATTTCAAGTAACTCGGACTATAAAACGGGGTGGTGGAGGAGGATATAAAATGAACGGGAAAAGAGTTACAAGACAACAAATACTTAACGCTCTGGCGACTGCAAATGTAGATCCAGACGGATCTAATCAATTTGTTTTACAAGGCAAAATAGTTGAATTAACTCACATGAATACCGAAGGACGTAGAATTTTTATTGAGGAACTGATTGGATTACAGAAATATGATGAGATGAAGGATTCTACTTTAAAAGAATTAGAGAAAGCAGAGAGAGATTTAGGGCAATTTGAAGCAATTTTTAAAGAAGTTTCTTCACAGCTCAAAAAAGTTGAAAAAGAAAAAAGCGATGCTTTAGCTTGGAAAGAATTGGATGAAAAAATTAAATTTTACAATGCACAACTAATTGCGTTAAGAATTTCAAAATTAAGAGATCGAGAAGAAGAATTGGAAAAAAAAGTTGAAGAATCAAATAAACTTATTGAGGAATTACAAGAAAAAGTAACAAGACAAGAAGAGGTTTTAAAGCAAGAATCTTTAGTTATGGATAATATACAGAAGACAATCACAGAAAAAGAGAAAGATCGAGAGATAATAAATGAAAATATAACTCAATTAAAAACTCAGTTATCTTCTAATCAAACTACATTAAAGTTAGCACATAAATCAATTGAGAAGTTATCTCAAGAAATAAAAAGTCTAGAAAATTTACAAATGACGCTTGAGGAAGGTCTAACGTTTGATTCTTTAATTGAAAATGAAAATAGTCAAATCTCTGAATTAGAAAATCAAATTGAAGATGCTAAAAAAGAGATTGAATTAAAACAACAAACCCAAGCAGACCTTGATGTAAAAATAAGCGAAATTGAAGATGTGAAATCTTCTCATAAAACTGATATATCAAATTTGAAACAAAATATTTCCTCCAATAAAGCCCAAATCAAAATTTTCAAAGAAAACATTAAAAAGAATGAAGAAAAGAAACAAAAATTGGAAGTTGATCTGAATAAATTAAAGGGAGAAGCAGAAAGTATCGATGATGCAATAAATGTAGTAAAAAAAGAAGAAGCAAATTTAAGGAAAAAGATTAATGAATTGAAAGGAAATATCACACAAGAAAATCAAAAACAAAAAGAACTAGAAACGAAAATTAATGAATTACAAGAACAAAAATATCAACTGAATTCAAAATCCGCAGAATTACAATCTAGCTTATCTTCGATAAATACTGAAATTAAAATAAATAATGATAGAATCAAAACATTAAATAACAAGAAGTTATCCATTGAAAATAAAATTAAAGATTTAAGCAAGGGGAAAGAAACCGAATCAATCTTAAAAGAATTAATGAACGATAGAGATAATATCATTAAAGATTTGGACAGCCTTAAGGAAAAAGCAAAACTTGAAGATTCTACATATAGAAAAAATGAACAAGAATTAGAATTATTAATATTGAAGCAGGATTCAATCCAATCTGAAATATTTGATAATAGGGCAAAAATAGTAAATATAAATACTAAATTAAAAATATCTAAAAAAGAATTAACAAATTTAGAGCGTGAAAAGCGAGATTTTGATTTAAAAGTAAATAGTATAAATAAAAATCTTTCTCAAATTGAAAGCGAGAGAAAAAATCTTGAACCTCGAAAGCAAAATATAACTAAACGTTTAGACGACTTAGTATCTGAAAAAGAAAATTTATTATCAAAAATTGAAAACTCAGAAAAAGAATATGAAAGGAATACTGAAGATATTACAGGAATCCTCCAGATTTTAAATATGTTGACTCAAAATATTAACATATCCGTCGAATCTATAAAAAGCAATATTCAGCAGTCAAATGCCGAGGCTATTGAAACTTCAGCGGAAGATTTCAAGAAATTTGTATTGGATGTTGTAGATATAATGAAAACTGTTGAAGGGGTCACCGATGATGAAGAAGAAAAATCAGAAATGTCCCAAATGCTCGGTTCAATTTTACAAACTTTAACATTATTTACTGAAAATGTTGATTTAACATTAGATCAGTTGATAAGTAGAGTAAAGGAATCAGCAGATGTTGAAATTCAACAATCTACATCTACTTTTGATAGTTTTGTGCAAGATCTAATGGAAATCTTAGAAAACGTATATCTCTCCTTAAGGAAATTAACAATGTCTAAGAGTCAAGAATTATATAGACAATTGGAGGAAATTTCTGAAAATATCAGCTCACAAAATGAAGATTTAAATGAAGTAGATATGAAATTAACTGAATTTAATACCCAAAAGAAAAATGATTCAGATAATTTAGTACTTTTTAATCAAAGACTTGAAGAAATTAATAAAAGAATAGCAGAAATAAATCAATTAAATTTACAATCTGATGACGAAATTCGAAAAAGGACTACTTTGATTGATGAAAAGCAAAAAGAAGATTACAAAGCTGAGATAGAAAAATTAAAAAATCTTAAAAATGAATACTGGGATAATTCTTCAGCAATTCAATTACAAATTGATGAAAAACAGAAAGGTTTAGAAGAATTACAAACAAAATTACAAGATCTTCGAGGTATTCAGAATCTATTTGAGAATATTTTAGAAATTGAAAATAATATCAAAGATTTGAACAAATCCATAGAGGAAAAGAAGGAAATAATAAATATAAATGAAGAAAATATTAAAAATTTAAACTTGGAGCAATCTAATCTGGATAAAAATATTGAAAAATTAATAACTGAAAAAGAGAATTATTGGGAAAATATTGAGACAATAAGAAAGGAAACTGAAGATTATAACCAGAAATTAGAGGAAAAAATGGATCAACTGAGAGCTCTAGAAAATATTATGATGATTATAAATTCCATCGAAGAATTAACAAAAGAAAATATCGAAGCCAATAAAAATATTGATGTATGTAAAAAAGATACTGATGAATTTAATTCCCAAGTAGATCAAATTCAAAAAAAAGTAGATGAGGTTCAAAAAGAAATTGACCATATTCGCGATGAGAAGAACAAGGAGCTTGAAGCCCAAAAAAAGACACAAAATAAATTGAATAAATTTAATAAAGATCTACAAAAATCTCAGAAAAAGCTAAATGAATTAAACAAAAATAAAGAGCGCGAACAAAAAGTAATTTCGCTAAACGAAGATATAAAAAATACTGAAAAGCAAATCAAATCTTTGCTAGAAGATATTGAAAAAGTAAAAGATAATTTATCTAATGAAAATGAAAAGAAACGCTTAAAGCAAGAAGAAATTGATGATTTCATTAAACAAAAGGACGAATCTTGGAAAAAGCAAAAATCTTATCAAAAAATCGTAAATGACTTAAAATCTGATCTTTCAATGGAAAATTCCAAATTAAATAATTATGAATCCCAAAAAATCATGACAACAGATCAAATTGAAACACTGTACCATAGATCAAAGGATTATGGTTCCTTGCCACAGGTAACCGCTGACTTATCGGAAGCTGGTCTAGAAACAGATATTAACGAAGCTAATAATAAGAAGAAAGCTCTTGAACCAGTTAACTTAAAAGCAATTGAACAATATGATACAGTTAAAGAAAGATTCGATGAGATAGATATGCGTAGACAGACAATTCAAAGAGAAAGAAAAGCAATCTTAGATGCTATTGAAAAAATTGAATTAGAAAAAACTAGAACCTTTATGAAAGCATATCATGAAATTAACAGAGAATTTAGTAGAATTTTTCAGAAATTAAGCCCCGGAGGTTCAGCTAAAATGATATTAGATAGACCAGATAAGCCATTTGAAGGTGGTGTTAGCATCGAAGCTCGACCGCGCGGAAAAAAAATCTCGAGCTTGGAAATTCTAAGCGGCGGAGAAAAAACGCTCGTGGCCCTCTCGTTTATCTTCGCGATACAAGAGTTCTATCCTGCGCCCTTTTATATTCTCGATGAGGTAGATGCTCAACTTGATGGTCCAAATGTCCACAGGGTTTCCATGCTACTGAAAGAGCTTTCACGAGAGGCGCAATTCCTCGTAATTAGTCATCGCGAGGAGAATATTGTAAATGGAGATAGAATATATGGGGTTTCAATGCAACAATCTGGAATAACTGATGTGTTTAGTGTTGATTTAGAGCAAGAGGCAAAGCGACTTTTAGATTTATCAGAGGTTCCTACAAATATAGAAGAAAATTAAATGTGTGGTGTTAAAAATTTCGAAAGATGATGGTATAAAGAATGAATATAATTTTAGAGACTGGACTGTAAAAGAGTTAAGAGAGTTTTCTTCTCAGAATAATATAATATTACCTTCCAAATCCAAAAAAAATGATATTATAAAATTACTGAATGATGTAGTATCCCATCCTGAATTCATAGATAGAACCAAGGAAGATGAGTTAGATGAGGTATTAGAAGAAGAATTAATAGCGGGCGAAGAGGAAGATCCTGCTCTCTTACAAAAAGAAAGATTAGAGTTAAAATTTTGGCAAAAACCTCCATTTTCAAGCTTACTAGATTTTGAACTAGCAAAAGATTCAGATATAGCTTTTTATGATTTAGCTTCCCTAGTTGATAAATTCTTTAGCAATATGCTTCACGAAGAATTGATTAATTATAAAATTTCTGGAATTGCTCTAAAAAATTCTGCTTATTTACATCATTATAAAATATCGAGTATAATAAAGGAAGAAGAAGAAATTCAAAAAAAGGAAGAACTTGAAAAATTCAGACAAAGATATGGGAGATCAATTCCTAAAACCTTACCTCAACCCATTCAACCAAAATTGTTAGTATCTACTAAGGAAGAATTGTTTGAAGCAATGCGATCAGCAATTATAGAAACAATGCAAAATAAAGAGAAGTTAAGAAGACGAAGATTACGTAGAGAAGAATTAAAGGAACAAAGAATACAAATGAAATCACAAGCCAAATTACCAAAAGAGTTATTGAAACATATTAGCGGTAGAGAACAAAGTATAGAAGAGTTACATGAATCTTGGTATAATAGAATAAAAGCAAAAACGGAATTTGATAACAAGGAAACAAGTTTTTTCGATATATCTAACATAATTAAAAATGAAGAAGAAAATGATATAGGTAAAAAGTTTGCGTTTGTTAGAATGTTCTTAGCATTAATGTTTTTATCTAATAATAATAGGTTAACCTTATCTCAAGATGAAGATTTTAAAGATTTTGTGATTACTCTAAAGAAATAATAATTTATGCTATTAGGAGAAATCTTATGAAAGATAATAGTAATAATGATATAAATGTGGGTAATAATCAAATAGATAATGAGGAAGAAAAATTTAACGATTCATCGGAGGCAAATAATGAAACTAGTGATGAAGACCTAACAATCTCTTTAACAAATGAAAAGTTAAACAAGATAGGGGTTGAATCTGGATTAGAACAAGAAAAGCTCCCTCAAGAATCAGCATTTGTTATACAAATCGAAATAACAGAACTAAATAGAAATTTAATTGAAGGAGCACTTTACGCTTCAGGAAGACCATTAGATATAGAGGAGTTATCTACTAAATTAGAGCTTCCAAAAAAAGAAGTCGAGAGATTGGTCAACGAACTAGCGTTTGACTATTTAGAACGCTCAAGTGCTCTTGTAATTGCCCAGGTTGGTGATAGGTTTCAAATGCAATTGAGACCAGAATATACAGAACGAGTTTCAAAATTTGCAAAAGGAGGTGGTATTTCAGAAGCTAATTTAAGAACATTAACCATAATTGCATTAAAGCAACCAATTTTAAAATCAACTGTCGTAAAAATAAGGGGAAGTGGTGCTTATGAGCATGTTAAATATCTTTTAGATAATGACTTCATATCTGCTGTGAAAAAAGGAAGAACTCATGAACTAACAACGACTGATAAATATGCTGATATGTTTGGCTTGCCTAAAAATAAGGAAGAACTCAAAAGAATGATGATTACACAGCTAGGAATCGAAAAAAATGATAAAGAATAGCACTATGATGGGCTTATTTTAATAATTTAATTTTGATTTTTAAATATGTCTTAAAAATCACCCAAAGAATCTTAATTATGTAAATTATTGGATTTATAATTAGTCTAGATTTACCAGAAGTTCTTTTATAACATTCTACTGGGATCTGCTTTATTTTGAAACCATATAGACAGCATAGAATAAACATTTCTTGCGCATAATTATAATTTCCTTTTAGATTTCTTACAAGAAATTTTGCTATTTCTCTATTAAATGCCCTATATGATGATTGTATATCATAAACTTGATCAAGTTTTAATAGAATTTTAGATAAAAATATTGATAATAATTTATTTCCTAACATCTTCATAAAATTGAGTTCATATTTAGTTTCATATAAAAAACGATTTCCAATTACTAAATCCACCTGGTTATTTAATATTGGAAATATCAGGGATTCTAAATTTTTCGGATTGTATTGTCCATCACCATCTAGAATTACAATAATATCTGCTCCATTTTTTAATGAATTTATTAAACCATATTTGAAAGTAAATCCTAATCCTAAATTTTTCTTATTCGAAATTATTGTTGCATCTGTAGTTTTTGCTTGTTTAAGTGTATTATCGGTGCTACCATCATCAATTACTATTACTTCTCTCTTTAGATTTACAATTGACGGAATATTTTTAATGACTTTAAAGATAGTTTTTTCTTCGTTATATGCCGGGATAATAATTACTAATTTTCTATATTTCATTATTTCTCGTTTATCAAAATGAAAATTTGTAATCTCTTATAAGAATAAATATTAAAACAGAGAAGATAAAAATTATTTGTTGGAATATCTTTTTTTAACGTAGTATTTCAAGCTGATCTCCAAGTATTTTCTTTCTTTCCTTTAATTCTTTTAGACTTTCTCGTTCTTTTTGAACTATTTCTGGATTTGCACGCTTAGAAAATGGACCACTCAATTTTTTTTCACTTTTTTGTATTTTTTCTTCAATTAATTTAAATTGTTTTGAGATACGCTCTGTTTCCACTTTTAAATCAATTATTTCCCCTAATGGAAGGTAACTTATGGTACCTTGAAGAATAATTTGAGCAGAATGTTTAGGCACCTCAGTTTCATCAATTTTAAATTGATATTTATCTAGATGTGATAAAGCGATAATTTCTGAAGCAGTATTATCAATTAATTCTCGCTTGTCTCCAGTTTGTATAATTAAAGGTATTTTTAAACCAGGTTTTACATTGAACTCCTTTCTTACACGTCGAATCTCATGAATTAATGTTATGACTAAATTAAAATTTTCATCAAACAGATCATTGATTAACGATTCATTTGCCTCAGGCCATTTTGCTACTATTAAAGCAGGCCCATCTTTTACTATATTAGGTAGTTTTTGCCATAGAGCTTCTGTTAAAAAAGGGATGATGGGATGGAGGAGTCGAAGTGATATTTCTAAAACATGAATTAAAATTGATATTGGTGTATTTTTGTCTCGTTCATCCGCATCATAAATTCGAATTTTAGAAATTTCAATATACCAATCGCAAAACTCATCCCAAAAAAATGATCGTATCTCTCTAGATGCGTTTAAATAATCATATTCCTCATAATAATTATTTACCTTTTTTACCATTTGATTTAATCGTGAAAGAATCCAATGATCTCCAATCTTAAGCTTGTTTTTGGGGTATGAGGCTGTAAATCTTTCTATCTTGCCTATTTTATCCAAATTACTTAAAATATAATTAGTTGATTGCCAAATCTTGTTACAAAAATTTTTTGAAGCTTTAAGAAGGCCCTCCCCCAAATTTAAGTCTCTACCAGGTATGGTGTTAGCAATAAATGTGAATCTTAATGGATCTGCACCATACTTTTCAATAATATTTAAAGGATCATATTGCTCGATATTTTCCATTGATTTACTAATTTTTTTACCCTGTTCATTGCGAATAATTCCATGAAAATAAACCATTTGGTATGGTGATTGTTTTGTCAATTCTAATCCTAACATCATTTCTCGAGCTACCCAAAAGAAAAGAATATCATATCCAGTTTCTCGCATATCATTGGGATAATATCTTTTGAAATCCTCACTTTCTAAATCTGGCCAACCTAAAGTAGCAAATGGCCATAATCCAGAGGAAAACCAAGTATCTAAAACATCCTCATCTTGCTTTAATTTTTTATCATTACATGTAGGACAATGTTTAGGTTTTTCAGGTTCACAAACTTGATGTCCATTTGAACAATACCATACTGGAATTTGATGACCCCACCATAATTGACGACTGATGCACCAATCTTTTATATTTTCCATCCATTGATAAAACCGCCTTTCTTCTCTTTCCGGTATCATCCTTGTTAACCCACTTCTTACAACATCCATTGCTTCTCTTGCGAGAGTTCGAGTTCTAATAAACCACTGGTTAGAAATTCGAGGTTCAATTACAGAATTACACCTTTGACAATGAATTATTGCATGGGTATAAGGTTCAATCTTTTCTAATAAACCTTCTTTTTCTAAATCTTTAACGATTTCATCTCTACATTCAAATCGATCCATATTCGCATATTTACCTGAATATTTTGGAACCATCCTGCCAGTTTTATCTATTACCGTTATAGCTTCTAAATTATGTTTGAATCCAATTTCATTATCATTTGGATCATGAGCAGGTGTAACTTTTAATGCACCCGTCCCGAATTCTGGATCTACGTATGAATCCTCAAAAACCGGGATTTCACGACCAAGCACAGGTAATACAGCAGTTTTTCCTTCATATTTAAAGTACTCTGGATGCTTTGGTACGATTGCAACTCCAGTATCACCTAATAATGTTTCAGGTCGAGTCGTTGCTAAAACTATAAATTCTGTGGCACCTTCCGCCCATTTACCAGATGACCACTCTGCTTTTGGTCCTTTCCATTCATCTGTGATGATCGGATATTTTAAGTACCACAAATGGCTTTCATGCTCTTCTGCTTCTGTTTCTAGATTTGATATCGCAGATTCACAATTTCCGGGGCACCAATTTACCATATATTCTCCTCTATAAATTAGTCCTTTATCATAGAGAAGTTTAAAAGCTGTAATTACTGCTTTATGGTACTTCTCATCTAAAGTAAATCTATTGCGAGTCCAATCACATGAGGCCCCCATACTTCTGGATTGACCTAAAATTATGTTCTGATTTCTATTTGTCCAATTCCACACTTCTTCTAAAAACTTTTTTCGCCCAATTTCTTTCCTATAAACCTCTTTTTTGGCCAATTCCCTTTCCACTACATTTTGAGTTGCTATGCCTGCGTGGTCAGTTCCTGGAAGAAATAGGGTTTCTTTTTGCTTCATACGTTCATAACGTGTCATTAAATCTTCAAGAGTAAGGACTATCGCCTGACCTAAATGAAGTATACCAGTCACATTCGGAGGAGGAAGCGTAATACAAAAACGGGGTCCGTCTTTTTCCACCAAATTTAATTCCCGTTGTTTTTCAGGGCGAAAATATCCTTGTGATTCCCACCATTCATAAATACCCTTTTCAATTTTCTGGGGATCATGTACTCGTGGTAAATTGTTAAAGTCAATCATCTTAAGTCAATTTTAATGTAATTTTTAATTTAAGATTGTTGTTCTGGACGAACATAGAATTATATACTTATTTTTTTAATGATAAGTGGACCTGGCGGGAATTGAACCCGCGGCCTCTTGAATGCGAATCAATTTATCTGTAATTTGAATCAAACTACACGTGATCTGCGACTAATCCACAGGCCCTTTTTTAATAATTTTATTATTTAATTAAAACAAGTATCTCTAATATTTTTTTTTATTTTTAAACATACGCCAATATAGCAATTAACGAGATAATCGAAATTAAAAAGGATTAATATTGTGTTCTTGCGATTATATCATCCTGTGCGGGTTTTGAGAGCTCTGTAAATAAGACTGAATATCCAGCAATTCTTACAACTAAACCACGATAATCATCAGGGTTTTGCTGCGCCTTACATAATGTATCTTTGCGAATAACATTAAACTGTATGTGATATCCTCCATTAGGTTCAAAATATGATTTGATCAATGGAATGAAGATCTCTTCTTTAATAGTATTTGGATGAAAATCTAAGATTAAAGAAGTACCATTAGTTATTAATTCAGTATCTAATTTTTTTACTGAATTGAGAATTGCGGTGGGACCATTTTTATCTCTTCCATGAGTGGGACCCACACCATTCGAGAGTGGATCTCTAGATTTTCGTCCATCTGCTGATGCACCTGTAAAAGATCCAAATGTTAAATGAAAAGAAGTGGAATATACCCCTGGATTAAAGCTACCACCACGATAATTATTATATTTTGAAATTTCATTACAGTATTCTTTGACAATATCTACAGCAATTTGATCTACATAATCATTATCATTCCCAAATTTCGGAACTTTGTTTATAAAGAGTTCCCTCCACTCAGAACCCTTTTTTCCTTGGTAAATTCCTCTAAAATTCTTCATAAGTATTTGTACCATTTCCTCAAATGAAATTATTTTATCCTCAAAAACAAATTTTTTAATTACTGCTAAACTATCTGCAACTGTTGCCAAACCAATTAACTGGGGTCCTGTAAAATTATATATCGCACCACCCTGAGTTACATCTAAGCCCTTTTCGATACAATTATCAATAGTAGAAGATAAATAGGGTTGCGGATTGAATTTAGCAATAGTCCTATCGAGTGTATCCATTGTTAAAACCATATTTTTTATAAAAAATCTCATCTGTTCTAAAAAAGAATCCCAGAGATCTTGGTAAGATTTAATTTTTTTATCACTCTTTATTCCAATTTCTCTTCTGATGAAAATATCGCTTCCATTTGTTAAGGCTAATTCTAAACATTTAACAATATTAAGTTGGCATGCATTTGTTGAACCAAATGATTTACTTGGATGTTGAGGTTCTACACATCCAATTGGTGCATACTCTCGTGCATCTTCGAGGGTAAAACCACGATTTATAAGACCTCTTATCATTAAATCATCATTAAATAAAGCTATACTTGTGCCTGATTTAACGGATTTTGCAATTTTAATTAAGAAATCTCCTGGAGTGTTTTGATGAATTCTTATCGAAAATGTGGGTTGAACTGTCTGGATTTGAGTATATGCATCTAGTATAATATATGACAATTCATTAGTAGCATCACTTCCTTTTCGATCTAAACCCCCAATCGTAACATTCTCGGTAATTGGAGGTCCTTCTGCTGCACTAATAGCTAAATAAAAGACATAATTCCATAAAGTTGTTAATTTCAGAAAAAAGCATTCAATTAAAAATTTAACTTCTTCCTTAGTAATAATTCCGATATTTATGTCATTCATAAAAAATGGATAAAGTAATTGGTCAAGGCGCCCAATACTGATAGCATATCCCCCATCTTCCAGTCTACATATAAGATGATTAAAATATACCAATTGAAGTGCTTCTTTAAAAGTTTTTGGAGGATTTTCAGATATATTTAAGCAAATTTCTGAAGTTTCTATAAGTTTCTTATGTCGTTCGGAATTTGTTTCTTTTTCCGCCATTTTCTTTGCTAGAGATGAAAATCTTTTAATAAATGATTTGGCTGCAGTACATACAATAATAACAGCCTGTAAAAAATGCACTTTTTGAGTATCAAGTGAAAATTCTTCCAACTTGATTTTTGCCTTTTCAATCAAACCATTTAATCCATATTTTAAAATATTTTCATGGCCAGAGAAAAAATGACCTATACCATTAGTTAATTCTGTTTCAACTAGGAAAACTAATGTATCCATAATATTTTTCACTTGTGGATCTAAACTTTCTAAAAAGCGCTCTTTTAAAGTACTTTCCTCACCTTTCCAAAAAGGTAAAATTTCTTCCTTAAAAATTCGTTTTTCCTCGTTTGAAATATACATTTTTTGCGCAAGGCGATTTTCAAAAGTTTCTACATCCTGTTCTAGAAATTCCACATTTATTTCAGGATATATTGGAGTTCCAAAATACTTCTTACATTGATTTCCTACAATTAACTCGTCTTCCCAAATTTCTATGGTCATATTCAATAATAAATTTTCCATTGCTTTTGCAAAGCGAATAACAGGATTTTCTCCTTTAGTTTTTTTATACGATTCCGTGAATAATTTTGCTCTCTCAACACATACTTCATGTGGAGCCGTAACCACTTTCTTTTTCATTTTAAGGATTCTTTCCTCATAATTTAGATGAGATGTCTGCTTTAACTGCATTTTTAATCGTCAAAATAAGAATTATTTAATAATATTAAGTACAATGATTTAAATTATAAAGTTATAGATTAAAAAAGATTTCGAGGAAATAATTAAAAGAACAAAAGAGTATTTTTTAATTCATAATTAGCACTTCATTAATCACTCCTCTTTTAGAAGAAATAGAGTTAATAGCTCTTTTAGCTTTTAAGGTAATAATCCTATAATCTTTATATAAATCTAATATAAAATCACAGTAAGAATTACTTAATAATACCTGGCATCCCTTTTTATCCAATTCTTTAAAGACTTCATATAATTTTATTTGGGATTCTTGTCTAAAATCATGTTTAGTATAACTAGTAAACAAGGCTGTATCTGAAAGAGGATAATAAGGTGGATCTAAATAAATAAAATCATCCTTCTCAGCATAATTTAGACATAATTCAAAAGAACCATGAACAATTTTTATATTTGGTATTAAAACTTTATGTACAGCTTTTAAATTTTCTTTATCACATATGTTTGGGTTTTTATGCCTTCCAAATGGTACGTTAAAAAAGCCTTTGCTATTAACTCTATATAAACCATTGTATCCCGACTTATTCAGAAATATCGTTCTTGAAGCTTTCTCAATATCGGATAGATTCATAAATAATTGAGGATTACGGTCCATAGCACGAATTCTATAATAGTATTCTTGTTCATATTTATGCTTTTCTAAAGATAATATTAAACTCTCGACATTTTCCTTTATAACTCTATAACAATTGATTAGTTCTAGATTATTATCTATTAAAATAGCATTTGTTGGCAATAAATAAAAAAATAGTGCTCCTCCGCCCACAAATGGTTCGATATATTGATTATAGTTACGGGGAATAAATTTATCTAATTGAGAAATTAATTGTCTTTTTCCACCTGCCCATTTTAAGAAAGGATGAGGTGTACCAACTATAGTTTTATTTTTCTTATTTTCATTTCTTTTGGATGAGATAAATAAATCCAATTGATTTTCTGATTCAAAATATCGAATTATTGATTTCTGGTAATGATTTTTCTCGTGCAAATTTTATTATAAACCTTTTTTAATTACTTATAATATTAAATCATTTAAAACAATATATTTGTTAATCTTGATTATTATCAGATATTATTAGGCACAAAATATTATTTAAAATAAGATTTAAAAAAGAAATTGAAAATTTTTAAAAAGCTTTACCTTATTCTGTTTCTGGATTAGAATCCATTTTAATTTATTAACTTTAAAGTTTTAAATCATCATTAACTTAATATTCCCATAAAGGATTAGATATTTATCTCTATAATTCATTTGAGAAATTGGTATGATAAATAAAGAAAGATTTGAACAATTATTTAGTCAACATCTTATCAAGGATATTTCTGAAGAAGATATTAAAATTGTATTATCTGGTCAATATGGAAAAGCTTTAGAATTATTAAGGGATGCTGAGGCCACTGGTTTATTTCCAGCCCTCGTTGGTCCTCCAGGTGTTGGAAAAACCATTCTATGTAGATACTTCGCGAGTTTGAGGGTAAAAGAGAAAAAAAATAAAAGCTTTTACTGGATGACTATGGATGAAAGCATAAAACCATCACATTTTATTGGCTCTTTTGATCCTGCAATAACTTTAAAAAAAGGTTTCGTGCTTGAAGCATTTAACCCAGGTCCTTTATTGAGTGCTATGCTAGAAGGAGGGACATTTTTAGCAAATGAAATCAATCGAGCTACAGAATATTCACAAAATACACTTTTGGAACCTTTAGAAGAAGCTTCAATTGGAATTCCCCATTTAGGCAGAATCAAAGCAGATGATGATTTTTTCTTTATTTCTGCAATGAACCCAGAGGAATTATCTGGAACACATCGGCTTTCAGAAGCTTTAAAAGATAGAATTAAAGTATGGATTAAATTAACTTATCCAGATAAAACTACTGAATTAGATATTATAAGAATTAATTTGCCTGAGTATTTTATTGTCGAAGAGTCCGAGCTAGAGTTGATTTATTCGATAATCGATGAAACTAGAAGAAATAAAATAGATATTGAAATACCAGCATCTATTAGAGCAGGAATTGCTATTGCTAAAATGTTGGGTAGAAGACGGTTTTTAGAAAAAGAGGGAAAATTAAAGGAAGGACAATCAGTTTATGAATATCTCTCTGAGATTTCAAAATATGTATTATTAGGAAGTATTAAACCAAAACCTGGAATAAGGGTTGAAAATATTATTGAAAATGTAATCCATAAAACATTAGGAGCATAGGAGGGTTATGGTTAAATGAGCGTATTCCCAGAACATCCATGTGAATTCGCTGTTGATTTTATCAGGAAGATGAGAAAACATCCTGATATTGTACAAATACCCTCTTCACGACAAGTTCTCTCTATTCCAAAATTAATTTTATCGCGATATTATCGAAAAGGGAAAATAACGCCTAATGATTATATTGAAATTAGCACAGTTACATCTTTTCCGGATAATCAACAATTAGCACAAGATATTGCTTTTGAAATACTTTTTCCAAATTATAAAAAAGATATGATGGAATCATTTTTTCCGAGTAATAGTGAATCAGAAGAAGATGAAATCCTAAGTGATGAGTTAAAATCTGAATTAGATCAAATTCAAGAACATATTGATGAAATTGAACTTTCAAAAGCTATTGATAAGGATTCAATTATGGAATTAGAAGAATTTATTGAAGATTTAAACTTGAAAAGAGAACAAGAACCATATAAATCAGCAATGCATTTTTTTAATGATGATTCAGAATTGTATAAAGAGGAAATTTCCTCCCTAGAAAAACTAATTGAAGAAGCCAAGAAACGTTTGGAACAGAATATTAATTCACTGGAACCAGGCGATATAAAAGCAGGAGTTGAATTGGGCTTAAATGATCTAATCCAATCGAATTCCTTTCGAGAATGGGAGAAAATCACTAGTAAAGCTCTTAACAATCAAGATATAACTGAAGAATTAGAAAATTTAATCAAAACCGAAAAACTTGATGATCTTCTACAAACAATGAAGTATCTAAATAATACCATCGAGAAACAAGATATCAAAAAACAATTACAAAATCTAAAAGCCCAACTTCAAAATCAAATCAATAATTTAGATCAACTGTTTAATGCCGCAAAAACTTTGGGAGAAACCCCTCAATTTAATCGGCAAAAAGTATTAAATAATTCTTTAAAAAATTCTTCCTTTGAACATAACTTTAATTTAGCCAATTCCTTAGATCAATATTTTGGAACCAATCTTAGAGCAGAACTATTAAATCAATTTCATGAACAACACCAAAATTCTGAAATGAATTTATCTCTTGAAAATTTAACTAAAAGTGCTTTCGCAGATAAATCATGGAATTCGTTGTTTAATCAAGCACTTCAAAATGCTATAAAAGATGCTATGAATCAAAAAGTAAAATATGAGGCATTCAAATCACTCTCTCATCGATTACAACAATTAACAAATAGCTGTGCAAATATCCATTGTAGTCAAAAAATGGCACAGCAAATGTCTAACCTAATGAAACAAGCTCTGGAAGTATGTGAAACACCAGATCAGTTGAGAGATGCAACAGAATTTTTTAGGAAAATTGGCTTAAATCCAGAATCAGAAACAATTAAAGATGTTGGAAAAAAACTAAACATGGCTGAAGAAGAGATTTTTGAATTAATAGAACCAAATTACCAGCTATTAAAAAAGATGATTGAGAAAAATACTGGTGATTTCCAGAGAATTTCAAATTTAATGCATCAAATTCAAGATCAATTGAGTTATGACAGAATTAAAGAGTTAATAAGTAGTGCATTATCAAATAATAATAGAGATGCTTTAGGTGCTTTAGGACATTTTAATTTAAACCAAGCGTTAAAAGCAGCTCAACAAATTGGAGGAAATGAAGGGCAAGATAAAACTATTGCTTGTTTATCAGCTGGTAGCGGTGAAAATTTACTAAAACAATGGTTTATGCATCGTAAAAATTTACCAGAACGTACAAAGCAAAAAGTTAAGGAATTAGCCAAGAAACTGTTAATAGAATTAGGTATATATTATTCTAGAGCTCGTTTAGGTTCTGCTACAACGGGCCCTATACCAATAAACATAGTAAGACCGTATACAATAGGTGATGATTTCGAAAATATAGATTTAGAAGAAACTATTTTTAATTTACTAGAAAAAGGAAAAGAACTCGATCACATAGATTATGATGATTTTTATGTTTATGAGACCGCAAAGGGATTACGCTCTTCTTGTTTTGAATTAGATATAAGTGGTTCAATGTCCGGAGATAAATTAGCATACATGAGTATCTGTATTACTATGCTGTGTTATGGGATGCGTAAAGATGAGTTCGGAATTACATTTTTTGAATCAGATACTCATGTTCTAAAAGAGTTGGATGAAAAAGTAGATTTAGAAAAATTGGCTGATGAGCTCCTTTCTGTGGCCCCTCGTGGAGGTACAAGAATCCAGAGTGCTCTTGAGTGGGCAAATAAACAATTTAAAGAGCATTCAAGTTCGCGTGAAAAGTTAAATGTGTTGTTTACTGATGCTGAAATTTTTGATCTAAGAGAATCAATGCAAGAATTGAGAGTGATGCGTTCACTTGGCGTAGACTTCATTCTAATTTGTCCTGAAACGTCTTATAACTTAAAAGAAGCAGAAAAATTGGTTAAGACTGCAGGGGGTCAATTACTCACAATAAAGGATTGGAATGAGTTTCCAAAATTAATATCTGAAATTATAAAATCAAGATTTTAAGATTATGGTTGATAACTCTTTAGCTGGATTATTAAAAGATAAATTTGGATTAAATTTATATAAAAAATCATCTGAATTTCCCACCAATAAGATAAATATAATTTCTTTAGAGGAAACTCCAATAAATATAAGATGTATTATTTTAGATGAGGATCGTGAATTCCATTTAATAATTGATGAGAAAAACTATGAAATTTTCCACGATTGCCCAACTTTTTTGATCCATACTGAATTAGATGATAAAATTTGCATCCATATAGTAAAATTATTACTTATTTTAAAAGAAAAACTTTCCCTAAAAATATTTCAGGAACTCAAGAAATATTATTTAACTTCTGAAGATTTTGGTTCCAAAAAAAAAAGTGATAACTTCCTAATATTGGCAAATTCTTGTTTAGATGGAGATAATTATGTTGAAGGTTTGAGTTATTTAAATAAAGCGATAATCAATCAATATGAATGTGAACCAATAATAGAAAGGTATCTTAAAATAGCCCTTAATAATACCTTATTTATTGAATTTTTTGAGTTCTTGAAGTCTGCTTATGAAAATGATCTCGGAGATTACGTGATAAAATATAGACCCTATATTGAAAAAGGACTTAAACTTATTTTAGATGCTATATGGAAATATGATTTTTTTGATGTACTTCGAATTATTCAATTTATAGATAAAATTCTAGATGTATATCAATTTGAAGACTTTTCATTTTTATCGTCTTTAATTGATAGGTTAATAAGAATGACTAAATCTAGTAAATTCAATGAGAGATACTTTTCTATATTTTTTATTAAGAAAAATCTGAAAAGAATAATTGAATTAAAACCTTCTTTTGAAAAATTACTTTCATCTAAAGATTATATATCGTTTAATAAGGAAATTTTGAATTATTTCCTAAATGAAATCGACAGCTTTTCTGTTATTGAAAAAATTAAATTAATGAAAAGCCAATTTGAAATATTTGATATTCCTAAAACTGATTATTATGCGGAATATAAAAAATATAAGGCTGAAATAAGAGAATTAGAGAGAAAAGTTTATTTAAAAAAGTTTGCTTTTTTAAGACTTCTTGCAGAACGCCATAATTTAAAAAAAACTAAAGTTGATTTCAGAAAGAAAAGGAATACATATGTAGTCACTCATAATAAGGAGAATCTAACAGTTCCAGTTTACAGTTATATAATTAAACATATTGGATTTTATGGGTTAAATGAATCAACGATCAAATCTTCTGAAATCGGCATTAATTATCTTATAATTAAAGAATTGTTTTTAGATGATTTAAATAATTTTCCGGATATTTTTTACTATAAAAATCAATTTTGGGGTGAAGATGAAGAATATAACATAACCCCTATTGATGGATTTTCTTTAATTTCAAAACTTATCGATTATAATTATGAAAGCTCCCAAAAATTCTCAAATTTTAAGAATATCATCATAATCGAATGGGATTTAGCTAGTAAACCTCGTCAAGCAAACATAGTTAATGCATATGGATCTCAAATTGTAATTCCAGATCAAAATAATCCCTTATTTCATGACTTAAAACCTTTTGATTTATGTTATTGTCAGAAAAATCCTGTTAAAATTGAAGGGAAGATAATTAAAACTATAAATGTAATAACCAAATGTTCTTTTAAAGATGCAATTAATAGCGTTTCCAATGGTATGGAATTTATTGAAGGGTATTACCCCTTATCCGTTATTAAACTTGTTTTAAATAAAAAAATCTCTCCGTTTGAAGCTGATGAAATTGTACATAACAATCCTAACAAATTATTTATCCCACATTATAATCATTTTATAAAAAATTTCAGAGAATTTTTATTTAATTTCATAAATCAAGAAAAAGAATATATTTTTGATGAGTTAAAAATAAATCAAGAAATAAAAACTAATCAGATACTAACCTTATTAAATTTAACAACAGAATTAGCTGGCTTAAATTTACCTTATACTGATATTATTAAGACATTATTCTCAGAAGATATTACTCTAAAACAGTTTAGAAAAAAGTTTTTGGACGAAACTCATTCTTTGATTAAAAAAATTCTTACTAAAGGAGAAATTGGAACAACTAAAGTATTTAAAATAAAAAAAATGAAAAACACTCCATTTATGAAATATTCAGATGAGATATTAAAAATTAGGAAAGAAGAATTTGAAAAATCTACAGTATATGAATCTTCAGATGGAGAAAATTTGATATATGACATAACAAACCTTCATAAAACGTATTATGGACGAATAATTTCCCAAATCTTAAATTTAGGTAATAGAAATCTTGTAAATCAAGACAATTTTAATAAATTCAATAAATTTGCGAATAAATTAAACTTAAAATTAGATGTTAAAAATTCTAAAATTGCGATTTAAAACATTAATATTAAGATACAATATATAGTAAAACAGAACCAATATCTTTAAATTAAATTTAGTAGTTTAAAACTTTTTTTTTAAATATTCTATTATGCTATACACCATTTTAGAAGACTTAGTTTTTTATCAAGTTTTATCTTTTGTAAGGAAATATTCAAATTTTGAATTAAAATTGTATGACTTCTTCTTTGAGAAAACGAATATTTATCCTAAATGCGTTATCATCATTAACCAATTCGCTTTTTTTATTGTAAATAAAGATCTAATAACTTATAATGAAGTTAAAAAGCACTTGTACAATTTAAGAAGATATTTATGCAAAAAAGTAGCAATAATTAAAGAACAATCGACGTTGATACATCTTATATATAGCTTTTTCCCTGATATTTTTATTTATGATATTAAAATTGAAGCAACTAATTTCTCAAATGAAAGATTAATCTCAATAAAATTTTTATCCTATCCGGACAGAGCTATTGCGGTGGGCCGCAATGGAGAATATATTAAAGCTGTAAATCAGTTATTAGAAAATCACATAATTTTTCAAAATAAAGAGACTCAAATTAAAATTATATGCAAAGTAGCAAATCAAAATGAGATCTATCAAAACTTAAAAATAAAAATACCTTCTTAAGCAAAAATTAACACAGTCTATTACTTTTATTTAAAAATAAATCTAAAATTGAATTATACTCAATGTCGGAAAAAAAGTGTAAATAATTGACTATAAAAGAGCCATTCAATAATTTTAACAAAAATAATTCTTTTGCTGAAAAATCTATAATAAAGTTTGCTTCCAATTCAAAAAACTTTAATGAAATACCACCAATAATAGGTATTATTGTTGCAGATCAATATGGG
>JBATUM010000179.1:0-3484 GCA_049671145.1 Promethearchaeia archaeon | reverse complement strand
GTATACCATCTGCCATTATTGACGGCTTTATAGTATTACCAGTTATAAGCCATTTGCAGGGGGGTGGAGCAAATTGCATCACCCAAATGCCAGCATGAGAATTCGCTTCAATATAATTACCAGAAATCTCAAATTTTGAATTGGTATTTTCAGCATTAATTATTCCAATACCTCCTCCTTTAATTGTATTTGACTTAATTTTCACTTCAGCTTTATTTAATAAGAAATCAGAAAAACCTAACCATATCGATTCAAACTCGCAGTCAGTAGTAACATGTTTTCAATTTCCACCAAATCCATGCATAACTGCTGCCCTCACATTATATTTTTTTAACCCAAAAAGAGGGTGCCAGGGTTCATATTGCTCTGTTGTGCCATCGTGCCCAGTACATTTAATATTTTCAATTCGAGAATTCATGTCTCCTGTTATTAAGATAATCGATAACAAATCTGTCACCCCAGGCTCCCATTCTTCAGCAGGCTCAGCAGGTGTAATGTCAAAACTTAAATCCGAGATATGTACATCCCCTCCCCTAAATGTAAATAGGTGAGGAGTTGGAGGAAGATTAGGCCCAACAGGACCAACTACTCCTAGTGCGCCAGGATCTAATCCTTTAAGGACATCAATTGTAGTAATATCCTTACCTGCCCCCTTAAAGGTACCATAGAAATTTTCAACAAAAATAGCGTCCGTATAAAATTGTCCAGCAGCTAGCTGAACGGTGCTTTCTGGACCTGCTGCTTTGGCATCATCGAATGCTGCTTGGATATTTGCGGTATCATCTCCACCTGACGGATATACCATAAAGATCTCGCTAGCGCTGGGTTTTCCCACAGTTAAAGCAAAAAATCCTAGAATTGTTCCCAATGTTAAAATTCCGATTAATAGACTTGATTTTGTTTTCATTTTCATTTTTTTTAGACCATTTTTTCTTTAATTGTTTTTTACTTAAGATTTCATTTTAGCAGCAATTTTGTGTTTGAAATTGGTGCTAACTAATATTTATCACATAATTTAATTTTTAGATTTAGCTTCGAAACTTTACACGAAGTCCGAATATTAACTTTTTTGTAATTATCATTTCTATGATAAACAAGTAAAAAAGGAGAAAAAAATGGCTCAAGAAAAAGTAGATTAACTATTTGAGAATAAAATAAATTCTCCGGTTATCTTTTCCCTTATTTACAGTTTTAGTAACCTCTATTTCACCAATCTCTTTTAAACCCTTGATATGAGTCCCCCCATCCACTTGTTCATCGATATCTCCTATTCTAACAATTCGATATTCTTTAATTTTTTCAGGCAGTCCCATGGCTAATCGTGCAAGCTCTGGTTTACCCATTACCTCCTCTCTTGACATATAATCAATTGTTATTGGCAAATTTTGCTGTATAATCCTGTTTGCTTCTTCAACAAATTCTCGCAATTTCTCAGGAGAGTAATCTTTCATGGAGAAATCCATCCTTGTTTTATCCAGCTCAATTTGGTTTCCAGTAATTTTAGCATTAGCCCTTCGAAAAAGAATATTAGAGATTAAATGAGAAGCAGTATGATACCGCATAAAGGTGTATCGGCGATCCCAATCGATTTCACATGAGACTTGATCACCTTCTTTTAGTCCAGGTTTATCGACCTCATGGCTAATTTCTCCCGAGAATTTACCAACATAAACAACGCTGAACTTATCGCCATTTTTGATAATATAACCCTCATCCCAAGGCTGTCCACCTCCCTTTGGATAAAAAGCTGTTTTATCAAGTACTACAAACTTACCGTCCTTTACACTAACAACTTTTGCATCCCATATTTTCAAGTATGAGTCATTCATGAATAATGCTTCTGTCATACTATATGGAAAGAACGGTTTTTTAAAATATTATTGTCCTAAATAGAGTATCGGATTTTAAACTTTAGATTCTTCTAATGTAAAATTAATAAAAAAAGAGGTTTCTTCAATAATTTTTATGGAGCTTCTTCATGTTCATAGAGTTCGCTATCGGGTTTGGCACCACAAAATGCTTGAACCGTAAAAAACTTCATATCCTTGGAGCAATTTTCACAATAATAGACTCCTGGGTCTTTATTTTCAATTGTTAAACCACATTCCTTACAAGCTACAACCTTCATATTATTAACTTATAGGACTGCCTTTTAAAAACTTTTTATTTTAATCCAAAAGAAGTTTTAATCTAAAATTTAGTTTGGATAATTTAAATTAGAAAAAAATTAATACTTTAAAACTATATTTCCTAAAACCACCCTCGCGAGGCTGTCAGCTTCCATCTCATATTTTAATGGAAACTTCATTCTTTTTTCAAAATTGTTTTATTTTTAACCTATATTTTTTATCATTTAAACCTAAACGACATAAAATATGTAATCTTATTACAAGAACGACAAAAAAGATATCCGTCATTGTTGCCAGGAATTATTGTACCACAAATTCTACAGACTAACATTTTGAAATCATTTAAGAAAGAACTTTAAACCATTTATAATTTTGAATTATAAAATAAAAATTGAAAAAGCGAAATTCTAATTTTATAAAGATAAATTATAAATTTTATATGAATTAATATATTTTTCAAAGCTTCCATTTTTATTTAAATAGGTATTATTAGTCATGGGAATGTTATGAGTTATGTAGAATATATGGGCGAGAAATATGGAGTTGAGGAGGGTTTCCTTGATCTTGGATTATTAGGCATCGAGGATATCTCTGAAATTAAGGGATTAGAGTCAATTGATATAAATAATCTTGAATTGAGCTCTAATGACTTAAGTGAAATTAAGGGATTAGAACATCTAACATCTTTAGAAATCTTAAACCTTGGAAGTAATAGTATAATTGATATATCAGGTTTGGATGAATTAGAGAATTTACAGATTCTACACTTAATCTCAAATCAAATCACTGAAATAAAAGGACTAGAAAATCTTGTTAATTTAAAAGAATTATATCTTCGAGGTAATCAAATAGGCGAAATAAAAGGTTTAGATACTTTAGAAGCAGTTCAAAAATTAGATCTTTCATGGAATGAGATTACTGAACTAAAAGGACTTGATTCTTTGGAAAATTTAGAAGTTCTTTGGGTAGCTGGGAATCAAATTAAGAAAATAGAGGGGATTGAAAATTTGATAAAGCTTCAAGTTTTAAATCTTGCGGGAAACCAAATAACCGAAATAGAAGGATTGGATACCTTAACAGAACTCACAGAGTTATATTTTAACGATAATTTAATAACAAAAGTAAAAGGATTAGGCTCGCTTAAAAACCTGAATACTTTTCAGATTACTTCAAACCAGATAGAAGAAATCCAAGGATTGAAGAATTGTAAAAATTTACAAGTATTAAATTTAAAAGACAATAAAATACGTCAAATAAGTGGATTGTATCCCCTGGTAAAATTAAATCAATTATTTCTTTCTGGAAATCAAATCTCTGTAATAAAAGGTTTAGAAACACTTCAAGAATTAGAGACT
>JBATUM010000178.1:0-1612 GCA_049671145.1 Promethearchaeia archaeon | reverse complement strand
AAATTGCTCCTATCGCTTTACCCCATGCAAAAATTGCAATACACAATAATATAAATCCAACAATCACCCAATTTTGTTCATGTGGAGTCATTTTCTTACTAACTTTCAGTTCTAATATTAATTGTTTTAATTCATTAATTTTTCTTTCAAGTTCTCTCATCTCTCTCTCATTGCATCAAGCGTAATTTCTGCTAAGGTCTGAAAGGCTAGATTAACATTCTGCCCAGTTTTAGCAGAAACTTCTGCAAATGCCGAAAAATTACATTTCTCTGCGATTAATCTTCCTTGTTCTGTAGAAATTACTCGTTGTTCTTCCAGATCAAGTTTTGATCCAACTAACATTATTGGGGCTCCTGCTTTTTGTCTAAATATACTTACCCACTCTGGTATGTTATCTAAAGTTGAAGAACGAGTGATATCATATAGGAGTAAAGCACCATTTGCTCCTAAACAATAGGTTGGGAATAAAAATCTAAACCTTTCTTCCCCACCGACATCCCAAATATGCAATTTAATCCTTCTACCATGTAATTCCATTATTTTAGCATGAAAATCTACTCCAATAGTTAATCTTTCTGTGGGATTAAAGATATTATAACAATATCTTTTCGTTAAAGATTGTTTTCCCACAGATTTACCGCCGAGGAGAAGTATTTTGAAAGTGAAATCATAACTTGACATTTTTCTATTAAATAATTCATTGAGGAGGTATGTATTCACAACCTTCTGCTGAATTCAAAAATGTAATTGATTTCTAATTATTACTCTTTCTGCTATTAATATAAAAAACCAAGCATTTAAATTTCACACTTCTGTCAGTTTTTCACGGGACATATAAGAAGTTTGCATATTAATCCATAGTTCTAATCAACCTTCTTTCCGAATAAACGACAAAATTCTAGTTCTTTTATTAGTTTGCTTCCACAACTCTATTAAGGCCTTTTTCTACAGTTATGAGAAGCTTGCTCGTCTTTTTTGAGTTTCTTCCCACAATATTGGCAATAAATTTTATCTTCTGGCTTTTTATGCATAGATTTTTTTATTTGTGGCTGAGTTTCAACTCCTAGATCTCCAGGCGGCTCTGGAGGCTTAAAAATAAAAGGATAAGGGTACCTATCTTCATCACCATCGTTAAAATTTCTTTGCGCAATTTTTTCACATACCCTTCTACAATCTAATAATATTAATCCAAGTCGTACATCCTTATCTGCTGAAACTACTAATGCAGCGTTGGGACCTGCTTGTAGAATAAGAAGATAATCATCACTCCCTTTTATGTATAACTGATCGAAATCTCCTTTCTTCATTTCGATAATTGCTCTTTCAGATAAGGAGAGCAATGCAGCAGTCATCGCAGCGATTCTTGTTTCATCAACTTCATGAGGAAAAGCTAAAGCAATGGGCAGACCTTCAGCGGAAACAATAGCGGCAGCTTTTACTTCTGGAATGCCTGCTAATATATCAAAAAATTCTCCTCCTCTTCTTTTTCTTTTTGCACCATTAGCAGCATAAGGGTCCCTAGAATGCATGGTTTTTATCTCTGGATTTACTTATCTAAAATTACATTTTATTAATTTATAAAAAAGTAATAACTTAATATATACATATTTGT
>JBATUM010000177.1:0-10258 GCA_049671145.1 Promethearchaeia archaeon | reverse complement strand
TTTTACCTCTTTCTTGTGGATTAAAAAGGAGATCTGAAGAATATTCTGATGAAGAATCACAACCATATGAAAATCCAAGTACTGTAGACATTAAATTAAGTGATCATATGAATCAAAAAGTGTTAACAAAGTGTCCAATGTGTGCCAACAAAATTTCTGAAGAAAATTTAAGATTCTGTCCACATTGTGGTTCAAAAATATAAAATTCAAAAGGTTAGAAAGGTGGAAAGTGAAAATAATTTAAGAAGACAAATGATTTTATATTTTCTTTTTGCTGCGTGTATGATCATTCTAAATTACCTTATTCAGAAAACTAATCAACTCTTGTTTGTTCCATTAATTTGTGGAAATTTTGGATCTAATGAATTTATTCATGTTGTTTATTGTTCAACCAATCCTTATAATATGTCTGAATTAATCGGTTCAATTCTTGCTGTAGGAATAACCTATCTTATTAAATTCTTTCTAGATAAATATATCGTTTTTAAAAGAAGTGGCAGTAAGCTGAAGGAGACTTCAAAAGAATTTATGAAATATTTTTTCTTCGCAATTTTGACTACTATCGAAAATATTGGTATACAATTCCTTCTTACGAATTTTTTAAAAACTCCGTTAGAAGTAAGCTTCATTATAGCTCTTGCTATTGGTTACTTTACTAAATTTTTCCTTGATAGGAAATATGTTTTTACACGTGATTATTCATCTTAACACAACTTGCAACAATTTCTTATTTTTTGTAAAGTTTAGAAAAGTTATAACTCAAAAGCTATACTCTTTAAAAGATAATAGAATTACCTTTAATCTACTCTATGAAATTCATATATAGTATTATTAAATATTTATAATGAGTAGAAAAATTTAATAGACTAAAAATTGTTTTTAATATTATGCCAGACGAACGTGAACCTCAAAAAGATGAAGATGAATCAATCACAGAGGCTCTTTCAAGTTTAGGGTGGGTTGAAGAACGGGAAGAAGGCGAAAAACCCGTTTCAGAGGAAGAAAATCTCAAAGAACAGTTAGATGAATTTATTGAACAAAATAGAAAACTTAATGATCAACTAATAAAGTTATCAGAAGAATTGGATAATAGTAAGAAAGATTATGAATTCTTATTTCAAGAAAAAGAAAAATTTCAGCAAATGGCCGACCAAAATAATAATACTATTGAAAATCTACTTCAAACTATTGTACAAAAGGATGATAATATCAAGGAACTAGAATTAAAAGCAGAAGCGCTATCCCAATCGGCTAAAAGCGATTTAGAAATGAGTCAAGTTATAGAAAGTAAAGATAAAGAAAATTTAGAACTACAAAAGCAGTATGAAACCCAGAAAAAACAAATTGAAGAACTAGAGTTTTCAAATAATGAAAAAATCCAAATTGTAGAAAATCAAAAGGTTGAAATAGACAAATTAAATAATATCATCCAAGATCAAACTCAAAAAATTAAATCCTTAACAAATAAAATAGAACAACTAAAGTCTGAACAAACTGCAAACCAAGGACTTGTTGAGAGATTAAACGAAAAGGATAGTAAAATCAAAGAATTGATGGAGCAGATTCAATATTTGGAGAAAGATACTGTTCAAAAATCCAAATTTGAAAAAATTCAATTACTTGTCGAAAAAAAAGATGAAATTATAACTGAAAAAGAAAAAGCTATCTTTCAAATGGAAAATTCAATGGAATCCAATAATAAAAAAATAAAGGAGTTACAGCAAAAAGTAGAAACCTTTAGTTTAGTAAAAAAAGATCTAGAGAAAAAAGAAGAAAGAATAAAAGAATTAGTATTAGAAGTTGAAAAGTTAACTCAGAAGAATAAAACAAACGATGAATTTATGAATCGAATAGAAAAACAGTTAGAAGAATCCCAAGAAAAATCTGGCAATATTACAGGAAAATTTGAATTGGAAATGGCAAATTTACGTAATATTATCGACGATCAAAATAATGAAATCAAAGAATTAAAGAAACAAGAAGGAAATATTAAAAATAAACTCTATGAAGCTGAACAAATTGAGGATAGGATTTTAGGAGAAATGCAAAAAGTAAAGGATTCAAAAATAAAACTAGAATCTGAAATGGAAAAGAAAGATAATGAAATCGTCGATTTAAAGAAAAAAATTAAATTGATGCGTAGAGATCTCCAAAAGACTTAGTAATTAATTTTATACTATTTAAAAATAAAAATTTAAAAAAAGATTAAAATAAAATTTAATTTTATAAACCTATTTCTCGCGCCACTCTATTCCGCATTGGCCACAGCGGTACTTTTTTCCATACATACGAGGATAATCCAAAATAATATTTCCTTTATCAACACTTTCATGGATTAGCATTTTATCTTCATTACTACATTTTGGGCACTTTCGACGCCCTTCTGTTTTCTCAATTGTTAATAAATCATCAGCAGAACCGGGAATGCCTGGAGCAGCACCAGAAGGACTTGCTGCCTTTATTTCAGCAATATCCGCCTTTATTTCCTCGGGTGTCACCTCTTTTATTTCCGATTTTAACTCTGGCATTATACCTGCAGCTTCCATATCAGCTTCGGTTTCTGGCTCTAATTCAGACTCTGCCCTTAATTGTACCGCATCGGATTCTTTATAATGTTCTCCACGCTCTAATGCTGTATAGAACTGCGCATCATCACCTTCCTCAAAAATAGTTTCATTTTGGAGTCCTGAGCGTTCAGCATCGATTTGTCTTGCCCATTGACCTGCCTTTACCTTCTCTTTGACGTTGCATTGAGCACCCTGCCAGATATATACTTTATTTCCCAAATCAGCTAAAAAGCAATCTTCAGTATCTAATACATCTTTTTTAAAAGGTACTTGGACCATCTTCATTGCATTAATCCCTTCAAATTCTTCTGAGGATACTCGATATAGGACATTAATATGTTCAGAAAATCCTGCCCAATCACCAGTTACTACATCCTTTAAGAGGGTTTTTGCTACATTTTTTGCAACAACTTTCATTGCTCCCAATGAATTAACAGTTTTAAGGAAATCTCCGGATTCCATCCCTTCGTCAACAGTAATGATTTTAGCAGCACCACCTCTCATTTGATCTAGTTTTCGTGCCTGAGCTGCGCCAGCAGTTTTCTCATCAACAGAACATTTGCTCCCTATCCAAACGTAAATAGTTTTTTCATCATCTAAAAGATAGACATCTCCAGTAGAAAAAACTGGATTTTTGATTTCAACAAGTTCTCCTTTATTTATTAAATAAAGTTTCATTTTGATTTCTCACTTTATTTTTTTCTAAAATAATTTATATATCTTATAAAAGAAAGACTATATAAAATCACGCATTTAATCCATTTGATATAAATAGAAGTAATATGGAAACAATATTAAGAATTAGTTAAAATCGTTTAAAGCGAGATTTATCCGATTTATTATTTCCGGAATTTGACTATGGTCAATTGAACAATAAGCAATTCTAATACCATTTATATTTTCATTTATGTTTTCAATAGGAATTACTCCTACTTTATATTTCCTTAGCAAATGATCGGCAAATGTAGTAGCTTTAATTTTGTTAGGATTTATATTTAAAAATACAAAAAAGCCTCCACCATTTGGGTCAACAGAAATATTTGGATTCTTAATTTTCTTGAGCTCTGAATTAATCTTTTCGAACCTGAATTTGAGTATTTCATGTATTGAACTTCTAGTTTTAATTATGTTATCCATACCTTTTTCCTTAAAAATTTTAGTTGTAACTGCTTGGTAAAAGTGATTGCAATTTGAAATTGAACTTCTATTAAAACCTGATAGTTTGTTATCAATTTCATTCTTTAATATCTCCAGCTCCTTATCATTATTTACCCATTTTGGTTTTAAACCAATTGTAACAAACCCTATACGCCCTCCATACAATAAAAGTTCTTTTGTAATACCATCTAATTTAATAGGTATAACATTTTCATCGAGTTGCTGAATATCGTAAAATAATGACCGATTTACTACATTCTTACTGAAAATGTAGGGTTCATAAGCATCATCTATAAGGATCACCAAGGGTCGACTGATTTCTTTTTGTGTTTCTTTTAAAATTTCAATTAATTGTGTATTTTCTTCCCATGTTGGGATAAAACCTGTTGGATTATTTGGAAATCCTAAAATTAATATGATTTTATTTTGAGTTTCTACTACTTTGTAAATAGCTTCTTTTAATCCCTCTAAGTTTAATTTATCATCAACAAAAAAATCAAAGGATTGTATATTTACACCTAAAAATTTCGAAAAAATATTATCGTAATTTCCCCATCTTTTATTTGGACAAATTATACTTTCTGAAGGATTTAATAACATCGCAGAACTCATAAAAATTGCATTTGTTACACCAGCGGTAATTATTGGCAGAGAAGTATATTTTTCAAGCTTTAATAATTTCTTTTCTTCTGTATCTTTTTTAAACAATGATTTTTTTATAATCCAATCTTTCCAAATTGTACGCAATTCCTCTAATCCTGAAACTGAAACATAAGGTACTAGATCATTTATATCAAGATTACTAAAATAGTCATTTATATGCTCTAAATAACAAGGTACCCAGCTATCAGAATAACCTCCCAAAAAATCTTTTTCATAAGCATATGCCGCTCCTATAGTTCCAATATACTCTGCTTCCTTCTTAGCTCTCCCTGCCCAGTAAAAAATACCCTCAGGTAAATATATTCGCTTTCCCCGATCCGATAGAGCCTCATATAAAGGTGTTTTTTTTAAGATATCAAATTCCATGTTGATTTCACTCTTTTTATTATTTTTAATTAAAATTGTAGATAAAATAAATATTTAAGTATCGGTAACTTATTTAAAGTCTATGAGCAACCATAACAATTCTGAAGAGTTATCTAAAAGCAACAATAAATATGATATTATAGAGAGTCCTAAAAAAAATGAAAGTATTCTACTTAAAGGATGGAATAACTTCGTTAACGGAATAAAAGAGGGATTTAATAAATTTCAAAAATCAATAGAAGAGCAATCAAAAAAGAATGTAGAGTTATGGAATGAAAATAAAGAGAAAATAGATAACTTCTTTAAGCGAACTAAAGAAAATTTAGACTATACAATCAAAGATTTGACCTCAGAAATTGAGAAACTGCGAACTAAAAACAAGGAAGTATGGGATAAAAATAAAGAACAGATAGATACATTCTTAACTAATACCGCTCAAGAATGGGACGAGAAGTTTCAAATCTGGGTAGAGGACTTAAAATCAAAACAAATCGAGACGAAACAGCAGTGGGAAGCACGGACACAAAAGGTAAGAGAAGATATAAAAAATTGGCAAGAAGAAACACGTAAGAAGTGGGAAGAAGGGGTTAAAGCTTGGCGAAAAGAGTTAATAAAAGGATCTTATTTGTTTTTAGTGTTTATGATTCCAATACTGATTGTAGTGTTTGTAATTGTAGCACTCATTAACTGGGCGATACCTGACTAAATTAGTATAAGGTTATGTTATTTTTAAGATTTACATAACATACTAAAAAAGGATAAATTAAAATCTTACTTTATAAAATTAATACAACTTCTTGTTATTTATGTGGGATATTTTAATATTTTCTTTTGTAGTTGCATTAACAGGTGCTTTATCACCGGGACCCCTATTGACCTTTACTATATATAAATCATTGAACCAAAAAAGGGGATATCTCGCGGGGATATATATTGTATTGGGTCATGCTACAATTGAATTTTTATTAATAATCGCACTTCTTGCTGGAGCGTCACTCTTTTTTCAAAGTGCTGTTTTTCTAATGATTGTGGGTATAATCGGTGGAATTTTTCTCGTAATCTTTGGAATTTTAGTAATGCGCGATGTTTTAAAGACGAATTTTGATGCAAATTTAGACATCGACGAAAAACAAATTAAGGGCTTTAAAGGAAATAGTTTCTTAGGAGGCATAGTCGTTTCTCTTTCCAATCCCTACTGGGAATTTTGGTGGGCGGTCGTTGGACTTGGTTTCATGATTAACTTTAACATTTCATTTGCAAATCCTATAGGAATTCTACTTTTTTTTATAGGTCATGAATTAGGTGATATTGTTTGGTATTTACCCATATCTGCTTTTGTATATTTTGGAGGTAAAGCTTTGAATTATAAAATTTATAAGTATATTTTAATCTCATGTAGCGTATTTATGATTGTTTTTGGTATCTACTTAATGGTTAATGTTATTATATCCCCGCCATGATTTCACAGTAATTTCGAAAATTAAATTCATGCTTTAATAAAGATATGAAATATCCTAGTATCATATAAGTATAATAACTTCATGGAAATTCATTTTAAGTAGTAGTAATATAAATTTCGAAATTTATAGTAATGGGATAAAAGTTTCAAGCTTCACTTTATTGTAAATATATTAAAAGTTAATAAATTCGTTATTATAAGAGAAGTGATAATATATTGTTGAGGTAGTACAATGACCGTAAGTGAAAAACAAATGGTAAAGTGTCCTGTTTGTGAAAATAAATTTATTCCAAGGACATTTTATCCTGAAGATGCGATTTTTTCTACTCCTGATGGAAAAAAACTTTCAGGTTTTAATGGATATATTAACAATGGAGTAAAACCGCCCGAGGCAATCATTAGCACCTGGAAGACATATTGCCCAAATTGTAATTATGTTTTGAGTTTTGTTAAAGAAATAGTAAGAAAGGAAAAAATACAAGATAATTTAGTTTCATCAAAAGATATACAAAATAAATATAATAGCTATTACTTTGGCTTCCCATTTGGGGATTATACCCATTATTTAAAAAAGATTTCAAGGAAAGTAGAAGATGAAATAGAATCCACTATGAAAGACCTAAATATGGAAGTTTGGGAAAACTTATATAGCATAAATGATAACTTTAAGTTCCTTGTTCGATTTTTTGCCAACTTAGAGAACTATTGTGATTCAACCCTTAACACAAAAAATATAAAAAACCTAACTACTAAAATTAAGAAATTAAAAATATCAAAAGAAGTAGAAGAGGATTTACTGCAATTGAACAATATTAAAGATGCAATTGTGCATGGAGATTATGAATTAACTTCAGAAGAAGAGGAACAAATAAGTACTATTTTAGTTAGATTTATTCTCTATTTGATTAATAAACATATTAAACCTCTAGTCAATAATGATCAATTAGAAAATGGGTATGAATTTATTGATTTCAAAGATGTAAAAGCTGAGGTCAAAAGTTTTCTTAGTGGTTATCTCTATACCAAATTTAATAACGAACCAAAAGCAAGAGGCGAAATTCGGAACTTTTTAGAAGAAATCTTTGATAAAAGCAAGTTTAATTAAAAGCTGATTGTTTTTGTTTAGAAATTTAGTTATTTCTTTCGAATATTATATAAATAATATTCTTCAATTTTAGTGGTCTTTAATTATAAATCTTTAAAACTCAATTGTGAATAAAACTTTTAACTGATTTTTATGAAAAGTACTATCATTAATTATGAAAATCGTTCCTGTTTAATGAAAAAACTTTTAACTATATGCCCTGTATGTAAAAAACCTATTTACGGGAGAGATATTGATATATTGTCTTTAATTAACTCTAAAATTGACCATTGGCCAATTAATTATGTATATTGTCATACTTATAATAATTATCCGCTTCATTCTTTAACAATATATCTTGATTCGAACTTCTCTGTAAGAGGTTATGAAATATCTGATTTTATTGCAGTCGAAAAATAATTTTTCTAACCGAATTTTTTAGTTAATAAAAGTTGCTGTTCAAAAGTTTGAACATACAAACCTATTTAAAGATCTTACGGATCTCTAATCATAAAAAAGTGTCAAATTATATTTTACTGAATAATATGAAATCAAGGATAAAATCAAGAATATTCATTTTAATTACTTTAGGAATCCTTTTCACTTTCTTAACTATAATTTCTACTCATCTTAGCTTTATTACGGGCATTAGCAACAAAAATTCGGAATATAGCGATAGTCTTAATTTAGAAAATAAAAGTCTAAAAATTTCAATAGTTTCGAGAAAAATTCATATAATCAATAATTCTGGTTGGGTTGCTTTTAGAAATGATGGAAATTGTACAGGCTCAGGGGGATATTCCGATCCTTATATCATAGAAGATTTGGTTATCGATGGCGGAGGTTCGGGAAATTGCATCTTAATTGAAAATTCCGATGTGTACTTTAAAATTGAAAATTGTACCGTATATAATTCCCGAGTATATCCTGGTGCAGGAATCAAATTATTAAATGTTAATAATTCCCAAATAATTAATAACAATTGCTCATTTAGCTTCGCGGGAATCCATTTAGAGTATAGTAATAATAATAATCTTTTGGGAAACATCGCAAATAACAACTATTATGCGAAATATTTAAGCTATAGTAATAACAATAATATTTTGGGAAACACCGCACATAACAACGACGATGATGGCATACATTTATATAAGAGTGATAATAACACCATTTCGGGAAACACCGCAAGCTACAACAATGAAGATGGAATAAAAATATGGATGAGTGATTATAATCAGATTACGGGAAATACCGCAAATAACAATACTTCTGGGGTAAATTTAGAGGGTGGTAAACATAATAAAATTTTGGGAAACTTATTCTTTAATAACCGATGGGGAATCAAATTAGGATACCATAATAGCTTTAGTACTCTCTCGGGAAACATTATGAATGGATGTGGATTGGGGACATATGGCTCTAATACTTTTGAAGAACTATGCTCTCATGATATAGATACGACTAATTTAGTGAATGGGAAATATCTTTATTATTATAAAAATGAAATAAATTTGGGATTAAACAATTTTTTAAATGCGGGACAAGTTATTTTGGTTAATGTTAATGATTCAACCGTTTCAAACTTAAAGATGCTATTGTTATATGGCACTTCTGGAATTTCATTATACTATTCTGATAACAACATCATTTCTGGAAATATTATTAATAAAAATTTTGAAATTGGGATATATTTAGAATGTAGTAATAATAACAAAATTTCAAAGAATTACATAAGTTACAACGATCAGGGGATATATTTAAGAGAGAGTAATAATAATAAAATTTCAAAGAATTTCATAAGTTACAACGATCAGGGGATATATTTAAGAGAGAGTAATAATAATTTGATTTCGGGTAATATCGTTAATAAAAATTTCGGTGATGGAATTACTGATCAGCCTATCATAGCGCAGTCTCATAATAATACTATTACAAAAAATATTGTACAGAATAACGGCGGAAATGGATTAAGTTTGAGTGGTGATTATAATATTATTACCAAAAATAAAGTAAATCACAACGCTCAAAATGGTTTGAGATTGAGTGGTGATAATAATATAATTTCTGAAAATGAGATAAATGATAATTATGAATATGGGATGTTTTTACTTGGTGAAAATAACAAAATATATCTTAACTGCTTTTATAATCATCTATTCAATGCTATCGATGATGGTTTGAATAATGATTGGGATAATGGAAGTATAGGGAATTACTGGGACATTTGGGATTATCCTGGTTTTGATGAAGATAATAATGGAATTGTGGATATTCCCTGCCCCATACCTGGTTCTGCGGGAAGTCAAGACAACTTTCCCTTATTGAAATGTCCAATTTCAGCTCAAGATGGTGGAGGAATTCCAATCCAATTGATTATTTTAATTAGTGGAGGGGCAGTGTTAGGTATTGCAACCCTACTCCTAATTATCATTAAAAGGAAAAGAGTATAATAATTAATTTTTTTTTGATATAATAGTGAACATACTCAAATAACTTTATATTTCTTTTTCATCTGTTTCAAATAAACCAGAATATGGTTCAAGATAGTGATTCATACACATAGGACAGGAGTTTTGTTTTGAAAGCCAGTCAGCTACACATAAATAATGATATGTGCTTCCACAGAAAGGACAAGTTATCAATTTATCTTTGGCGAAATTTATATTTTTATGGCAAACAGTACACTGTACTTTAGAGACAGCAACTCCTTGTCTAATTTTAACCTTCTTTGTTAGAATTTCTTCTAATTTAGCAACCTCTATCTGATATAAACCCAAACTGGCAGTTAATTGACTAATTTTCGCGTTGATCTCTAAGACTCGCTCTTTTAATTCTTCCTCTGATAATCGTTCGGCCAAGTATGCGGATAATGCAAAATTTAATGGAAGCCCTTCAAAATTTTCTGTTTGTTTTGCAATTTCTGTTATTTCAGCAAATAAAATGGATTCCTCATCAATCAAA
>JBATUM010000176.1:0-1609 GCA_049671145.1 Promethearchaeia archaeon | reverse complement strand
ATTCAAGTTGGCATACATTTAATCCCTCTTTATTTGTGCCAAACGCTTTAATAGTGGCAATTAGCGAATCTCTTGTGGAATCATCAGTAATTATATTTTTAGTAGACCCATGAACCTTATATAAAGAATTTTTACCTAGTTCAAACAGTTCATACGGATCTTGAGATTTTTCAAAATCATCTCTTGTAATGACAGGGACAATCTGTTCTTTAGAGACACCTGTTTCCTGTAAAGCATATTCAATTAAGAAATCAAAATTGGTAGTAAGTACAAAATGGCCATTTTTCATCATCTCAGCAAGGAAAAAATGTTGCATATTCGGGATTTTGCATTGTCCGTAATAATCGATAATTTTTAAATCTTCATCCAAGCGATCTCTCACAATTTCTATTAATTGCTCGAATCGTAATTCTTCCAAATCAAAAATTTTTTGAATTTCAGATTCGGCACAGGTGTATTCAATTATAGCTTTCATCATTTTTTCCCCTGTAGGAAGACATGATGGAGGATCGACAGAGCACCCGGCGCCAACAAGAAATGTTAATTTTGCATCTGAAGTGATTAAATCACTTATTTTAAGATTGGTAGATTTCATGATTTAATTTCTTCAAAATTAATAATTAGATATTATTAAATCTAGTAAATTTGTATTTAACTTTTATCTCAGAATTTAATTTTAAAAGGGAAAAATAAGCTCAGACAATTCATATATTTTTTTCCTTAAATATTTATATCCTTTTTATTTTTAAAAGAATAAGAAATTCAATTAAGAGTCGGAAGGGATGGAAAAACCGAAAATATTACTTCAGAAGTTTAGTTAAAAAAATCTCTGTTCTACCGAAGAATTATGACTTAAAAGGGATGACGGGAGAATAGTAACAAAAAAAAAAAGTATCCAATTAGAATTGGTTACTACTATACTTCATGCCCTTGGGTGAATATTGCTTTAGGATCAATATAAACGCTCCAAGACTTAACAAATTCTTTACCTTCATCAGTGCCAAGAAAATTCACCATCGCATTTAAATCAGATACTTCAATCTTGGCAACATACATATAAGGAGATTTCGATGGTAATTCGCCCTCTGGTTCAGAAACTGCAGGCGCAAGAACCTTATCTATCCTCCAAGTATTAAACTCTGTACACCAAGGAGCCCCTCTGATCCCTGGAATTTTCGTGTTAGTGAGATATTTGTCGTATTCCTCGGCGTTTTGGTTTTCTATCAGGTTGTATACAGCAAAAAGAGTCGGCATATGGTTACCTCCTGTTTAATATTTTTTAGTATGTAAAAAAATTACAATACAATAAAATCTTTTACTAAGTTGTATATAAAGCTTTACATAAAAGTAAAAAAAAATGTTTGATTCTCATCTGCATGGGGAAGATACTAGATTGCCTTGGGAAAAATATTTTTATAAGCTTTCCTTTAAATTACAAAGAAATAAATTTATAAAAAGGTTATTAATTCTCCTCATCCCATTTGACTATCTGGCAGAATTAACTGTCCTTATCCTTATTTTCTCTGTTTAGAAATCTCTTAGCAAATTTCTCTTTCTGTTCATAATAATAATTAATATAATCATGCTGTCTTCTATCTTCTTCACTTCC
>JBATUM010000175.1:0-9167 GCA_049671145.1 Promethearchaeia archaeon | reverse complement strand
GTAAATGATATGGAAATCCAGCGATTATCACCGAATTCATAAAATCTCCAGGATAATCTTCCCCTTCCGAGTTTCTCCCTCCACAAACTCCAAGTAAAACAGCTCCATTGTTATTATTTTCTGCCATTAACTTAAAGTTTTTTACTAATATTGAGTTTTCTGAAGCAGATAATCCAGGTTCTTCAATAAATAATTTTTTATTATTTTTGTGTACTATAGATTCTATACCATTTTCTATAAGTGCATTTAGAATTCGATAGGATGCACAAAAAATCCCAACATTTGCTGGAGTGCAATAGAGAATTTCATCTATTTTTGTAATTATTTTTCTATACATTTGTGAGGTTCTGTTTTTTCTGCGGGTATCAACACCATCGATTATTAGAGCATTTATATTATCTTTTCTAAAAGGTGAATCAGCAATAATACCATTGTATGTTTTACCACTTTCTTTAAATCCTATTAAATTATTATAAACATAGGGATTAACAGTCCCTGAAAGGTTAAGGCAGGTAAAACAATCTTTTAAAAGAGGTATAGTGATGTCTCGGGGATCTAAGGCAACGATCTCTATTGAAGCTGATCTACGTCCTTTAATTTGTTTTATAGAATAGCAGAAAAAATAATTTGGCAGTAAATAAGTATTAAACCACTTAAGCCAAAATTCTGCTAAGGCCCCAATATTATTCCTTGAAAATTCACCGTTAGCAATTCTTTCCTCATGTAATGAGGTTCCATAATCAAATAAATCCTTAATAAGATTTTCTAGTTGTTTCAAACTTGATAATCCAAGGCTTTTATTAATACCTTTTAGAAATAATGCGGGATCGATTTCTTTTTCATCAACATCGAGAGTTTTCGACTTTTTTTCTATATGATTTAAAAGTAAGTTAACAAAATTTTGTAATAAGATTGGAGAGCTATATAATTCTAAATCTCTCAAACATAATCTTAATAAATAAGGAGATATTCGTTCAGAATTAATTTCTGTGGCTACATCTATTAAATTATGACATTCATCTATGACTAAAATGCATTCTTGAAGTTCTTTACCTACAAATTTCAAGAAGTTAAACCTGATATGTGGATTAAAGAGCCATTGGTAATTACATATAACTAAATTCATCTCATTTAAGAGAAATTTACTTAAATAATAAGGACAGAATGTTTTTTCCTTACAAAAATCTATAAGCTCTTCAGCATCTATAGGTTTATTAAGTAGTTCAGGAGCAATCAGTTTTGGATTACTATATTGGTCTTTTTTTTTAATTAAATTATTATAATGAGCACAATTTCTGTTTTTCCTTAAATCTCTACAAACTGACATTGCCTCTCTTGGATTCAATCTAAGCTGTAATAAAGTTTTATTTAAGCACATTTCGTTACGCCCTCTAATAGAAAGTCCATTGATTTTAATATTTAATTTACTATTATCTAATAACTTTGAAATTTTGTTCAACTCTTTAATTATTCGTGCATTCTGAGCATGCGTTCGGCATGTGTAAATAATTTTTAAATTCTTTTCATAGGCTAAAGGCAATAATGCACTTAGGGCCATAATTGTTTTTCCAGTGCCATTTGGGGCTGAGAGTAAAACAATTTTTCTTTCTTTAGAAGTATTTTCAAGTTTTTTTATTATAGCTTCCTGATCTTGCCTAAATTTTTCATAAGGAAAAAATGTGTAATAGTTTATATTTGACACCGTAAGTCGGGCATATTTTAATAATTCTATAATTTATAGTTTATATTAACAAGGAGTATAAAAGTTTAATTATTAAGAATATTATAATTAAAAAATGACTAAAGATAATTCCGAAAAACCATATTTGCTCTTAAGAGAAATATTCAATGAAATACTATTAAGAGATATTATTCTCTTTACGATATTATTTTTATTTACTCTCGCCCAAACTTGGGATACTATCATTCTATTTTTATTTCCAATTATTTCTTTTGCCTATTCACTAATTTTTAGAATTATAAATACAAATAAATGGAGGATAAATTCTGAAACTAACCCAATAATCTATAATCCTATTGGTGTTGAAAAACGACATGCTAACAGACTTGAGTTTTGCGCTTTACTTCAATTAATCCTTTTATTTTGGATAGGTGCTGAATCCTTATACCATCCTCAATTGATAGACGATTATACTATTTATTTTAACATACTATATTTCTTTGTTTACTCTTTCGGATTTTATTGGATAATGATTGATATTTGGAAATATAGTAGATTTGGAATTATTTTAAAAAAAATCGATCCTGAATATGAAAAAAGCAAGCCGGATGGAGAAATCAATAAAGTAATCAACTTTTTGAAATTTGAAAAGTTCAAGCGAATCTCGATAGTAAATTTAATAGTATTTTTAGCAGCAAATGTGTTGAATAATTTGTTTGCTTTAGCGATTCATTATAATGTTATATCTGGAATACCTTTCCTATTGCCAGGTACGGGAATAGAATCTTCAGAACCATTACAAATTACTCTAATTTCGCTCTTTATTATTGTAATTTCTCCATTATTAACAAGTCTTTTTCTACTTCTTATTTATAAAGATATAAACAATTTTTCGCTTGAAAATTTAAATGCCGCAATAGTAGATTTACCTGATAACCTGAAAAAACAAATTTTAGAAAATATTAAAAATTTGAACAATCACTTTTCAAAAATACTTTCAATAGAATAAAAATTTATTAAAATCAAAAAGTAACAAATTATAAATTTCTGTTATTTATATTATTTTAAAATAGCTTTATTTATAACTTGAAATATGACGCAAATAGCCGATCAAAGTCGAAAATACCTCTTTAAAGTGGTAATAGCCGGTGATGGAGGTATTGGAAAGAGCACTATGATACAAAGACTAATAACAGGGCAATATATCCCAATGAAAGTTACGATAGGTACTGATTTGAGCACTTTCTCCTCCAAGATGGAGGAGAATGAAGTCAAATTGCAAATATGGGACTTTGCTGGTGAAAAGCGTTTCAGATTTTTTCTACCGAATTATTCACGTGGAGCCAAAGGATGTTTGTTATGTTATGATATTACAAGGTATACAAGCTTCCAGAATTTATCTGATTGGTATGAGATTATAAAAATGAATGCGCGTAATCCAATTTTTATACTTGTGGGATGTAAACATGATTTAGCAGACTTAAAAAGGTCAGTTTCTAAAGAACAAGTAAAAGAATTTCAAGAAAAATATAATATTCCATATTTCTTTGAAACATCTTCAAAAACAGGATATCATAATGGGTTGATTTTCGAAAAGCTAAGTCGATCAATTCTGGAATTTCATAGAGATTAATGTTTTTTTGAAAGCAATAAAAAAAATTAGGATCAATTTACAGATCCTATAAATCTATTCTAGCAAATCTTTAAATTCATCGAAATTTAATTTCAAATATTTAGCTGTAATTAAATCTCTACCCATAAGAGTTTTAAAGTTTTTCTTGCGTTTATTATTAAGAAATTTTTTCATTTCGCTTAAATCTGGTTCCTTATTCGTAACCTCTAGATATTTCTTCTGTATAGCATGGTCAACAACCTTTTGTCCAACATCAGTTCTTATAATTAAGAATACTTCCCCTGAACCTTTAGGAGCACCCCACGGACTGTATGAAATATCAGAAAATTCGCCAGAAAAATCAGTACAATATTTGCAACCATCCATGCCTCCTGTTGAACATGCCATTGCTATCTTTAAGGAAGTGCGTTCTGCTCCTGTATTAAAATCACTAGTAAGTATTTTTCCTAAACCTTGTAGGTGGCACGGATTAGCTATTATGCCGATATCTCTTTTTTTATCTAAATATGCCGTTCCTATACCCGTAATTAAAGGGCCAGCATTTTGATGGGTTTTTTCTGGAATATAATTTTTTGCATTCTTTACATCATCAACTACTACTGGAAAAGCTGGAGAATTTTTATCTTTTTTTTCGCTTAAAACGAAATGCTTTACAACACCAGATTCAAAAGCCGCTAAAACTAAGTTATATAAAATACTATCATTAG
Organism: Promethearchaeia archaeon; assembly: GCA_049671145.1. GTDB lineage: Archaea > Asgardarchaeota > Lokiarchaeia > Sigyniarchaeales > SOKP01 > SOKP01. Next base: position 5,146 of record JBATUM010000175.1, on the reverse strand, counting down.
TTTTCGATTTTACCTGGATAACATCTTTATAAACTCCAACAGCTAAGTCCATTCTCGTTTGTCCGAATAATTTTTGTTCTATTTCTGAAATATTTAAAAAACTTCTTGGACATGCATTATAACATAGTCCTACAGTTTCAGCACATTCATCAACTACAAATGCTTCTCCAGTTTCGCTATTGAAGTCCATATGCGGACAAAAAGCGTTACAACTTCCACAGTGAATACAAAGACCAGCGTAGATTACTTCATTTTCAAGATCTTGACTAGATTTTTCAATTTTCATAACATAAATTCACAAAAATGCATTTTTTATAGGTTATTTTCTTAAAATTTTTGATTGCAAATAAATTTAGTGTGGAATTAAATGAAATTTCACACTCTTCAATAATTAATCCATAATAAAGAAAACTTAAAGATTGATTGTGAAAATTAATGATTAAATGAATTAAAGAAGATTCTAAGAAATCCCCTTAACTTTCCTTTAGGTAAACCTTAAATATTTTTTCCAGATGAATGTATTTAAGGAATTGTATATAAAACTCTGCTTGATTTCATGAGATTTTTGAGGAGTGTAGAATTTTTTTCTATGTTTTCTGCCCCTAATAGTATGGCAGTAGGAGTAAATAAGTAAAGACGTAGTATAACATCATAATCCGCAATAATAACATATTGAACAAGCTCATGCTGTTTAATGATTAATGAAGGCATAAATCCTTGTTTAAATACAGTTTTATCTCTAACTCTAAGGATTGTCACCTTTAAAGGTTTTTTTTCCCTATATTCACGTTTTCCAAACTGAATTAGTTGTTTAGGTAACTTTCTTAAATTAATCATCCTCTAATGTAATAATTAACTTATCCTTTCATACTTTTACTTTTAATAATCCTTAAAAGATATAGTTTAAAAAAAAAAGGAGCAAAAATTATCAAATAACACTGATATATTACTTAATTTAAATAATTATAATCTCATTTTAATATCCAGCAATCGTCTTTAATTAATATTTTTCAGAAAAGTTAAAAAATTAAATTCTGGAGGATAAGCGTTGGAATATTTAAGAGAATTCTTAGTTTTGAAAGAAGGTGGCAAAGTTTTATACTGTAAATCCTCCGAGTTAATTAAAGATGAGATATTATTTGGTGGATTTCTTGAGGCAATCAATTCTTTCTATAACACCTCTCTTAAAGATGACCTACGGCAAATTGAAGGAAATGTACTCAGAATTTCTTTTTTTACAAAGTTAGGGTGCCAATTTATTGGTATTTCTTCAATGAATGTTAGTTGTATTGATGCATTAGAAGAACTACAATTTTTTACTAATAGATTTATTGAACTGTTTCCAGAAATTTTAACCAAAGATAATGAAAATGATGTTCGCGTTTTTCAGAGGTTCAATTCAGAGATAATTAAAACCAAAAAAGATTATTTGGGAAAAGGACTCGAAAGTAATTATCTCTCATATCTATTAGAATCAGAAGACTGGTGAGAAGAAACCTTGGTTGAATACTTAAAAGATTTTTTTGTGTTAAAGGAAGGAGGTAAATGTATTTTTTCTAAAAATTCAGATTTAATAAAGGATGAGTCGTTGTTTACGGGTTTCCTTGAGGCACTTAATGGTTTTTATACTTTAGCTTTTAATGATGAGTTAGACCAAATTGACGGTAAAAATCTTAGAATAACATTTTTAAATAAAGAAGACTGTCAATTTATTGGCATCTCTCCTATGACTGTTAAAAGTCAAGAAGCAAGAGATGAACTTGAATATTTTGCAGATATTTTTATTTCTCGTTTTGGGGATGTATTAGAGAATGGAGAAAATGTGAGGATTTTTCATAGTTTTAGTTCAGAAATCATAAAAACTAAAAGCCAATACCTTACAGAATTGCTAGAGAAATATTATCTTGTCAAAAATTAGTTTGATAAATTCAACACTCTTCTTCTTCATTTTTTTCTTCCTCTTCTTTAAGAAAACGGGAACATGTATCGTCTAATTTCTTTAAAATATGATCTCTGTCCTTCCAAATTAACCAAGTTCCACCACTTTTCTCGAAATGGAACCCTTCATAATTACCAATCATGCCTTTTAGCGTCTTTTTGATAAAACTCCAAGAAAAATTCGTCCTTTCAACCACTTCAGAAATCGCAATAGGGTGATTAATTTCTAAATCGTCATTAAAAAATTCTATTATTCTATCTAAGCCAGTTTTAGGTGTTGATTGTTTTTCTGACATACTTTTAAGGTATCTTAAGCCATTATTTATTACAAATCAATATTAATATTATAAAAATTTGATGATTATTTTCTCATCTTAACAAATTCTCCAGATTTCATAAGAACACATGGTCTAATATATATTAATCCTGTTTTTTCTGATAAATCTTCAAGCATTTTGGTCCACTTCACATAATTTCTTTTCCCAGGTCCAAAGGGTCCTGGCATATCCATTCCTGCGAGCATTGTAGCGTCAATAGTTTTATAATTGGAAATAATACCTTCTTCTAGAAGTCTACAACCTTCATTTAATTGAATAGCATAGTAATATTCGGGATTAGATAAGTCTGCCTTTTCTGTAGTTTTAATATTTGGTTTTCCTTCACTCCAATCATAAATACCTTTTCCCGTCTTTTTTCCTAAATTACCTTCTTTGAGTAATTTAGTAAGAGTTTTACCTGGTGCGAATTCAGGTGAAAGTTCTTTAGTAAAATAGTTCATAGTATCACATACTACGTCGAGACCAAAATAATCCCATTTAGCAAATGGACCGAATTCTGGTGGAGTTACAAAATCATTATCAACTTTTTCATAGGGGATTCCTTTTTCAGTTGCGAAATCTAATAACCAATTTAACAAAAGGCTTGATGCAATTGTTAGGCGATTTACAATAAACCCTGGGCTCTCCTTTTCGATTTTGGCAATAAATCTTTTTCCTTTTAGAGCTGGTAACTTACTACCCAGTTCTATTGCCGTTTCAAATGTTGCTTGAGAGGTTTTTTCACCTTTAATAATTTCTATTAATCTAAGAACCGGGATAGGAGTGAAAAAATGCATTCCTATAACTTTATCAGGTCGATTAGAAGCTTCTGCTATTTTTGTAATACTCATGGTAGATGTATTTGTTGCCAAAATCGCATGTTTGGGTGCTAATCTTCCTAAATTTTGAAATAATTCTTGTTTTAATCCCATTATTTCTGGGATTGCTTCAACTATGAAGTCTGCATCTTGAATAGATTTATTTAAGTTTGTTTCTTTATTTAGAGTACTCATTAATAAATCAATAGATGATTCTTGAGCTAATTTCCCCTTAGCCTTAATTTTTTCTAATCCCTTTTGAATAAAGTTTACAGCCTTTTCCAAGGCAATTTTATTAATGTCATGTAAAATGACTTCCTTGAATAGCCCTGACATTAAAGCAACTTGAGCAATTTCCCGCCCCATTGTACCTGCTCCTATAACCGTAAATATCTTAAAACTATCAATGTCTACCAATCTGAAATTCACCTTTAAGAAATTGATAAAAAATAGGTATAAGTAATATAAAAATTTTCTTTATGATAAAATATCCATTTGTTAAATTAAATAATTGAAACAATATACCATGAGATTAGCATTGTACCTATTCCTAAAAATATTGAAATGGGGAGACCAGGTAATATCTTATTTCGTCTTAGCCCCATGATTGTTATACCTGTTCCAATTATAATCGCAATTGAGGTTGAAATCATAACTATTACGCTATTTGCTTGAATAAGTGCACTTGAAGTAAGCATGCTATAAAAAGCTAAATCTCCTATTCCAATTTCTAATTTAGAAGTGTCATATACAGCTTCACCGCTTTCAATTTTTTCTTGGATATCTATCTTAGTCGAGCCGTTAAAATCATTTCCTTGTGATGCGATATCTATCATTTCTTTTATTGGTCCTTTTTTATAGAGTACTGCGAATATATCCCATATAGAAATTCCAATTAAAATTGCTAAAGTAGTCCAAAGTGGCATTAACACTCCCATAGATGCTCCAACCAATAATCCCATGTATAAAACGATAATATTCTTAATAACTATCGATTTGGATGTAAAATACCCATAAAGTAAGAAGAGGGTAAAAATTCCAACGTATATAGGTAAAAGTATATTTGTAAATGCATTATAAGTATGAACTAATGATGGAGACTCAGGAAATTGTAAAAAAATTAAATATACAATAATAGAACTAAAAAACAGTGATAAGAAAAAGCTTAAAAAGCCAAAGCTTAAGCCAAAAATATACTTTAAAACATCAATCCCTCGTTTTTTTACCAAGTAGATAATCAGAAATGCTGAAGCAGCAGCCATAACAGTGAAAATCACACCATTTAATATTCCGCCTAAGGCTCCAAACTCCTCTTCAGATATGTAACCGCCGTCTAATTGAACTCCAGCTTCTATATATGTAAGATAAGATAAAATACCCGCAATAATTACTACAAGTATAATTGGTAAAGCATAAAACTTAGAGCTAATTCTATATGTAGGTAAAAAATGTGGTACAAAATCCTTTTCAATTACTTCTTTTTCTAATTCTGCTTCCTTTGTGTCATTTTGGTTATTTGGTTGACTTTGATGTTCAATCTGTGAATTTTCAAAATTTTCTGGCATATGATTATCGTATTTTCTTTAGGAATTAATTATTTAAGGTAATAATATAATTAATAATTTAAATATCTGTTATTTATGAAAAATATTATAAAAATACTCAATGTAAATAATTAAAAATAATGTCAAAATTCCAAAATTTTGAACATAAATTAAGTAAATCTTATTTAGATTTTTTCAAAAGTGATACTAGAGGAATTAATTATAATTCTATGTTTCCATGTCATTTAGGAATTATTTTTTTTAGTAATAATCATAATAAATTGTTTGAAAAATTTAATACAGAAATTAATAACGTTTTTGATTTATTTTTTTTTGAGGTTATGAACTTTGTAATGAAAAACGATTATTCCTTCTCTATAAATAATCTTGAAAGAATTAAAACTAAAGGATTATCTCAACATATTATAGTATACCCTACAAATTATTTTTACAAAAATATTTCTGATTTCAAAATTAAAAATAATTTTAACATAGGTCTTGGAATAACAGATTTGCCAATATACTCAAG
>JBATUM010000174.1:0-18807 GCA_049671145.1 Promethearchaeia archaeon | reverse complement strand
TAATATAACTTTTGGAAATATATAAGAAAGTTTGCCGTTTACTTTAATTCTGCCTTACATATTTCCATGATATGTAGATATTATCCAGATTCATATAAACTATGAGCTCTTTTAACTTTAAACAAATTCTTTTTTATGATTAGTAAGATGTTGAGTTCTGAATTACATAATCTCTACAAGGTTAGCATAATCGGATCTCCGGCTGTTGGTAAAACTACAATTTTGAAATTGCTCTCTAAAAATACAATTGATAGAATTTATCTACCCACCCATGGTTTTGACTTAAAAACTGTAAAGTTTGATAGTTTTACCATTAAGTTATGGGATTTCGCTGGACAGCAAGGTTATTTACAATCTTGCAGTAGGGATCATTTAATCGGTTCAGATCTCCTTTTTGTAGTAACCGACTCATCACCGAAAAATGTTCTAAAATCTCGCGAATTAATTAATTATGCGACCCATTTTATCGAGAATAACTGCCCTATAATAGTGATTGCCAATAAACAGGATTTAACGAAAAATGATGGAAGAATGGAACCTAAAAGAGTAGAAGATATACTTCAAGTAAAAACATATGGCCTTACAGCAATTAATCCAGCTGAACGTCGTAAACTTATGAATATTATAAAAAAAGAATTAGAAAAAATTGCTAAAAGGAGGATGAAAGAAATTGCATTTTAATGAAAAAGAACTTTTTGGGGCTGCTCTTATTGGATTTGATATGATTGATGGACCATTTCTTAAATGGAAACGAGGATATAGTAAAAGTGCTAATTTATTGAATTTAGATGATTTTGCAATGAATTTTTATCTGGCATTTCGGGGTGGAAATGCGGGTAAAAAACCAAGAGCAATACTATACGATAAGTTCTATATAGTAGCTTTTCCAAGAGACCTAGAATTATGTTGCTTATTTATGAAACCCCAGGGTATAGAAAATAACATAAAAGAATTAAATAAAATTGCTTTGAGGATAATTGATGAAATGGAAGTAAATGATAACGACTCTGAGGAAGATTCAGATAGTTCAAACGAAGATACTGTTGATGAGATTAAGAGATTAATAATAAATCTTTTAAATGGCACTCAAATGTCAACACCAGAATTAAGAAGGTATTTTAAGCTAAGCAACTCTCAAATTTGGAAAGTTATGTCCGATTTAGAAAGTGCTAATAAAATCAAAAGGTTCAAAAAGAAAGGAAGAACAGTAATTTGGACAATTGGATAAATTTTTATTCTTTTTATTAATTTTTTTTTAAGGAAGGAAAAGATTATCGAGTTCTATGAGTCCAATTTTTAACTTTTGTGTAATAGCGAGAAAACATCATATAGCAAATATCTGGTAAATCTTTCTCTTCATTTTGAATCGTTATATATCTCAAAATGTGATTTATGGTGAAAATCCCGATTAATTCTCCATGATAACTGCTTATATTTTTTGATAAATTATCTCCAAAGAAAGAGATATCTAATCCATTCTGGTCATCCCATGTAATTTCTGTAAAAATTTTTGGAAAAAATTCTCTTTTGATTCTCCATCTATTTTTAGTTTTCCATACTTTAGCTCCTGTAAATTCTGCAAGTTTTTCGAGATCTTTCTCAACTAATAAAGAAAAGGGTTTAGCTCTCTGAATTAAAACTTTTTCCATTAACTCAGATTTCTTTTCATAATTTTTCTCAAAAGGCTCTTCTTCTTTAATCCTTCTTTCTAAGAAATCTACTATGATGGATATAAATGTAGCACTATCTTCACCCGTAACCATGTTTGCGTGTTCACCCGAAAATAAAAATTTAAATTCTGCTTCGATATCACCGAATTCATCACCAAAATAACTATAAATTAAATGAATTTTTACTTGAGGAAACATTTCAATTGTTATAGTATAATCTTCATTTAATCCCAAATTTTCAATTTTTGCTCCTAAATCTTCATTTACAATCTTTAAGAGTTTTTCTTGGTCAATATTTATGAAATGATGATATTTAGCATTACTAATGTTTTTTAATTCTATTTCATGAGGCCCTCTCACACCAATTGCATCAATTTCACTTATAGTCCAGAAGTTTTTCTTATTATTAACCATTAAAATAACCTACTGAAATAATATATATCATTTTTCCTTTTTTTTGAATTTACCTACAAAAAATCCCTGAGTCTTATGAATTACTGGAAATAATCTTCCTGTACCTTTCAGTTCCACATTATTAATCTTATAACTAGGTGAAAACCATTTTGGAATATTTAATGGTTCTAATAGTTCTCTAAACTTAATAATTTGTAATTCTCCTTCTTCAGGATACAAACTACAAGTAGAATAAACTAATATACCATTAGGCTTTAAATATTTTAATCCTGATTCTATTAATTTTTCTTGGAATAAAATATTTTGATGAAGGAAGGTTCTATTTTGACGCCATTTAAGTTCTGGATTTGATAAAAAAGTTCCACTACCCGTACAAGGAGCATCAATCAATATTCTATCAAATTTAGTTTTTAAATTAACAGGAAAGTTTGTTCCATCTGAATTGATTAAGTAAATATTTGAAACCTTTAATAAATTCAAAAGAAACTTAGTAAATTTCAATCTTTTATTATTAAAATCATTACAGATAATCTTAGCTTCATTTTTAGTTAATTGAGCAATTAAACTAGATTTAATTCCAGGGGCAGCACACATATCGCAAATAAAATCTCCTGATTGGGGTGATAATAATTGAATAATTAAAAAAGATGCTTTATCTTGAAAAATTAATTTACCATTTCTACACCAATCGCTAAGAAGAATTCTTCTTTTGTTTTTAAGTGATGTATGAAATATAAGTGGAATTTTAGCATCTTGCCTAATTTTTATATTATTTTCATTAAATTCTTTTTCTATTGAATTTTTTAATGATTCTAATGAATCATTAGGTAATGTATTAATTCTAAAGGAAATATTCTTCTGAGATGTATACTGATTCATATATTTAATATTTTCTTTTAAAAAATCAAAGTTCATTACCGGTACTAGATGTTCAATAAAAAAGCTAGGAATTGCTTCCTTAATGCTTAATTTTTCAAGTTTACTTTTACCCTTTAATGCAAGTTTCCAAGAAAATGTTTTTAACTTTTCTAAGAATGAACTAAAATTATCCCTTTGGCCTAATTCTTTGATAATCGTTTCAATATCTGCTTTTTCAAATATTAGCCGATATGCGGCAAACAATGATAGCTCATTGATATAAGGTTTATACTCATTGGATTTTTCCAATGATCTAAGTGTCTTTTGGACAATAAAGTTTAATTTATTCCAGTATCTGATAATTTCATTATAATAATGGATAATTTGAGGATTATACCTCTTCTCTTCTTTAATAATTTGAGTTTTTCCTTCAGTAAATTCAGATAATAAATCTAAAATAGTTGCAACTGTATTATCTTTGATAATTTCTTACCTCCAATTATCCCATGATAAAATATGAAGTAAAATAAAAATGCATTGTTTATATAACATTCAACTTTATTTAATAATCTACAAAGAGATTATTTTAAAAAGCAGGATATATAGAATTTTATTATTGTTTTACTAACTGAAATAAGACGATTGAAATGTGGTTAATATTATTGATATGGTTCATTACGATTTTTATTTCAACACTTTTTATTAGCCAGTATATCAAAACTCAACAAAAAGAAGATGTAGCAATTGCTTTTTATGTCCTATACATAACAATTTCTCAAATAATTGCGGCAAAAATCGGAGATTTCAGCATTGGTACTTTTCAAATCACGGCTCCAGTTGCTGTTCTTATTTTTCCGTTTACGTTTCAAATCACAGACATGGTAAATGAAAATTTTGGGAGAAAGAAAACCCATAGAATGATTTTTATTGCTTTTATAACTCAAATCCTAATGTCTGTATTTATTTGGTTTAGTATTGAGATAATTCCAGCACCTTTCTGGGGGGGTGATCCAACCAAAACTCAAGATTATTGGTTTAGCTTCTTTGGCTCAACTTTACGAATAACAGCAGCATCATGGATCGCATTTATTATAACAGAAAATCTTGATGCAATACTATTTGCGAAACTAAAAGCATTAACAAAAGGAAAAAATTTATGGCTCAGAAACGTATTTAGCGATATACCAACGCTCGCATTAGATAGCCTCATTTTCATATCAATTGCCTTTCTGGGCGATTATCCATTAGTACTTATCGGGGAAATGATATTGGGGCAAATACTTACCAAGTGGTTTTTTGGAGTTATAGATACTCCATTTATGTATTTATCACGTGGAATAACAACTGGACGGATTAAAATTTTCCAAAATTTATTAAAAAAAAGTTCTGATGAATAAAACAAATTAAATTGTATTTAAAATATTTAAAAAAAAAAAAATTGTGAAATTTATTTTTTATTTTTCTTTTTCATTAGAGTATAAATTATACCTACGGTCGTCATGGCTGTTATGCCTAGGAATACTGAAAGTTCAAATCCAGGAATTTCAGAAATTGCAAGTTCAATTGAGAATTCATAAATTGTATTTGTCTCATTATCTAGTATCTTATAACCAATCCATGCTCCATAAGTGCTGTCATATTCCCAAATCTCTGTACAATCTTCTAGATACTGAAAAGTAAAGAAAGAGTCCCAATCTCCTGCATCTGCGTTGTGAACTACAGTATTACCTACATTTTGCCATTTAGCTGCCCATACAATTGCTCCTAAATATTGAGCAACAGGAGTTGGTAATTGTGCTAAATGATAAGCACCATTCTGGACTGTAACAGCAGATGCAAAAAATGCATTTACGATATAAGTTAGATTAGTTGGATCGTAAAAGGATTCGACGACATCACCTATGGAATCAGGAGTTGCACTAAATTCTCCAGTTGTCCAATCCCAATTACTAGTATTATATAATGCTCCATCATAAATACCAAAAGGCCCATAATTAATTTTATGACTTGTATTTACTGCAGTTACAAGAGATTTTTTTCTTGCTCCTACATTGGCAGCACCTGGTCCAAAACTTTCAATTACATTAACCCAGCCTGCACCAAATAAATCATTTAAACTAGCATTATTTACTGTATTAATTTTTAGGATTTTTGTGTCACCTGGAGCACCATGAAAAGTATATGTGCCGATCTGAGGAACTACAGCAGGAGTCAGCGATAATGTTATGCTTAAAAAAATAAAGACTAATAGACCTACTTTTAATTTTTTCATTATAAACCCTTAGTTTTAATTTTTTAAATTAAGATTCTAATTAATCTATATTTTACTAACCAGCTATATAAATATTTCTGACTTATATTTCATTTAATTTTAATTAAAGTTTATTAGAATTCAAAGATAATCTGTATTTTAAGAAACGAAAAAATGATATATGGTGGTAACTAGTGGAATTTTATTCTCCAGAAAAAGGGTTTGAAATCGCTTATGAAATAAGTGGGGATAGTACTAAACCTAAAATGGTATTAATTCACGGCCTATTCATAAATAGTGACTGTTGGTATAAACAATTGCCTGTTTTTGAAACGGAGTTTCACGTTTTACGTTATGATCTTAGAGGTCATGGAAGAACAACAAAACCTAAAAAGAGATTTACAGTAAGAAATTATGCTGAAGATTTACATGCTCTTCTTGATTATTTAAATTGGACAAAGGATCTTTATTTGGTTGGACATTCTCTTGGAGGAATAATTGCTCTAGCATATCCTATACTGTATCCTTCTCATGTTAAAAAAATGGTGGTAGCAGATAGTTTCTGCTTTGTAAGTCAAGAAGCCATGACAGATGTTCTTGGTCGTATTAACACATATAAAGTTGAGGATTTTGCATTAGGTATTAGTGTACGAGGTTTGTTGCCTTATGATGAGGAAACGGCTCAAATTGTTAAAAAAATGGTGATAGATCATATGACAAAAAAGGATTTAATTCAAGCAACCATGGGTTCTGCAGGAGTTAATATTTGTGAGAATTTAAAAACACTCAATTTTCCAGTATTTGTACTAGTTGGTAAAAAAGATATTACTTGTCCTGTTTGGGCAAGTGAAATGATTCATGAATGGTTACCTCAATCAGAATTAATAATAATACCTGATGCAGGTCATTTAACCATATTAGATCATCCAAAAGAATTCAATGATCTTACAATCTCCTTTTGGAAAAAATAAAAATTTTTTTTTTAATTCTTAAAAATTTATCCCCACTTAATTACTCCTGCATTCCAAGCCCATCCTATTCCTGCTGCCGTCAAAACTACTATATCTCCATCCTTAATCTTCCCACTTTTTATGCCATATTCTAAAGAGATTATTCCATCATTTTGGCCATTATGTCCAATATTTTCAAAATAAGTAGCTTGTTTGTAGGGATCGATTCCAACAGCATTAGCAACGTACTCAAATGCACTCCTCTTCATGTGAAGCAGAGCTAAATAGTCAATATCTCCTCTTTTATAACCTGATTTTTGGAGAGCGTCATCAATAACTTTGACAAACGAAGTCATAGAAAAATTATCTAAACGCTGTTTTAATCCATCTGGATCTGGAACATCTAGATAGATTAAATTTTGCTCAATTGCTTCAGCAGAAATAGGGTATTCAGTTCCCCCAGCAGGTACATAAACATCATCAGCAAATCTACCATCAGAGATAGCAGATATACCTAATATTTCATTTTTCTTCAAATCACCTTTTATTACGGCTGCAGCACCACTTGCAGCGAGGCTTATCATAAAACGAGATCTCGGATTTTTGTAATTAATTAAATCAGAATTTCTATATCCACTAGCTACTAAAATTCTATTAATTTCGGGATCGGTTTGAATCAAACTTTTGGCCAATAACATACTAACTAGAAAAGTACCGCATCTTTGATTTATATCAAAAGCCCAAGGATGAGAAGGACTCCCTAAAAGTTTTTGAAGTTTTATTCCATACGTCATCATAGGTCTTTCTGCATAAACTTCACCTGCCCAAATAATAATATCAATGTCATTAGGAGTAATTCTTGCTCTTTCAAGTGCTTGAAAACTTGCTTTTGCCCCCATTGCCACTGTATGGTCTTCAGGACCTGGAACAGATTTACTTTTAAGCCCAAATTTGTCTTCAAGAATCTTCTTCGGAATTCCTGTTTCTTTTGAAATATAATCACTAAAATGTCTTTCTTTAGGAAGATAAATGCCCCATGATTCTAACCCAACAGGACGAAACTTCATGCTACAACCCTTTTTCTAATTCTCGTTTTAAAATTTTACCAGTTGCGCTTGTTGGTAACGAATCTCTTATTTCAAAATATTTAGGTATTTTATACTTAGCTAATCTTTCTGTTAAATAGTCTTTGATTTCTTCTGTAGCTAATTTTTGACCTGATTTTAACGTCAGAAAAGCTTTTCCAACTTCCCCCCATTTTTCGTCTGGTACTCCAATAACAGCTGCAAGGTCAATAGCAGGATGTTTAAATAATAGTTCTTCAATTTCAACGGGAAAGACATTTTCACCTCCACTAATATACATCTCTTTTCTACGTCCGACAATATAAAAAAAACCCTCATCGTCTTGCATGGCTAGATCTCCAGTATGAACCCATCCATTGGACTCTATGGTTTTTGCAGTTTCTTCAGGCTCATCCCAATATCCTGAAAATATATGAGGGCCCTTAAGTAAGAGTTCTCCAACTTCTCCTTGTTTTACTATTTTATCTGTTTTTGTATCAATAATTTTCATATCGCAATGAAATACTGGTAAACCTACAGAAGTTGGCTTTTGTTTAATTTTATCTTCAGGAAGATAAAAATTGTTAGGGCCCACTTCTGTTAATCCATATCCCATTTTAAACAGTTTGTCTTTTACCCAATACTTTTCCATTATTGCAACAGGACATGGAGCGCCTCCAGATATAAAGATTCTTACTGATTCAAATTTGCTTTTATCGAAAAGTGAATTTTTAGCCATCATATGGAACATAGTGGGAACTCCGATTACAATAGTGCATTTTTCTTTTTCAATTATATTGATTGTTTCTTCAGGGTCAAAATCGCCCATTAGTATTGTTTTTGCCCCAAGATGGTAAAAAGGAACTAAGAGAACGTTCCAGCCTCCTGTATGAAATAGAGGAAATAACAATGGCTGAATATCATCAGGTCTTAAACTCCATGAGAGGATCGTATTCACAGAATTCCAAAAAATTAATCTATGAGGGAGGGTCGCCCCTTTTGGAAGACCTGTTGTACCCCCTGTAAATAATATAAGATGAGGGTCTTCAAAATTCATTATAGGCCGCTCAACTTCTGAACTTGAGACTTTTTCTGTTAAAATGCTTGTAGTAGAATCTCCTAATATTGATTTACTTCCCATAACAACATTTTTTTTAATTGAATCTTCTTTTCTAATTTGCGAAACTATTTCTTTTAATTTGGATTCATAGAAAAAAATTGAAGGGCTTGTTTTATTGATTAAATACTTTAGCTCTTGAATTGATAATCTCACGTTGAATGGAACAAGAATCCCTCCTATTTTTCCAGTTGCTAGAAATAAATCTAAACATTCAATTCTATTAGTAGAAAACATGGCCACACGATCTCCCTTAGATATCCCTTCATTCAATAAAACACGAGCTAACTGGTTCGCTCTTATGTTAAGATCCTTAAATGTGTAAAGCTTTTTCTCAATATTATCGAACACCGCTTCACGATTTGGAGTTAATATTGCACGTCTTTGTGCCCAATCTCCAATCCAAGTGAATTCATCTTCAATTGAATATTCCCCTGCCTTAACCAATTACTTTTATCACCCTACTGCTCTATAAATAGGCCATTTTCTCCAGACATAAGCAAACAAGATTTCAATCCACAGAAACCATAAAATAAATGGAGTAGGATTCATTTCCCAATAATTTGTGGTGTCTCCAAATAGAAACGGAGATAGTATATAATAAGCTAGAAAAGTCGCTGTCCCAATAGCTATGACCAGCAAAAATCGAAAAAGAAAATTCTTCCACTGTGAAAATTTTTTTGGCCAATTGTCAAAGAACAATGATACTAATACAACCGCACATATAAGAAAGATAGCATATGTAATATGCATCATATACCACCCTTTAAATTGTGATACTGCATCAATTGGTACTCCTCCAATTGCTTGAAAAAAAGGATCGAAAATAAATCGAGCAATATAAGGTCCAATCCAATTAAACAATAACCCTAATAATACACAAGATGCAAATGCAATTAATCCTATAAAAGGTTGTTTTCTACCTAACTTACTCCATGGCCAATATTCAAATACCATAAGAGTGAGAAGTGAAAAAAAGATTAACCATTGCGTCCATCCTAGCGAAAAGGCATAACTAGGAAAGAAAGTTATAGGTTTAACCGCTGAAGCCTCAGAAGTAGCCACACGATTTCCAGCTGGAAAGAATAGTAAAAACCATACAAGTATCATTATAGCAGTACCAATAACCCACACAATTATTCCACGCTTTGGTTGTTTTATTTTGAAAAAGGGCCAATACATCGTACCAGCAACAAAGAGAACGCCAAATGAAAAACACGACCCGCTTAAAGCACCAAAAATTGATGCCCCAACAAACCATGCTATATATGGATCTGTTATTTGACTACCATAAATTGAATTAAAGAAAGGTAAAAGTACAAAAGTAAAAAGAATAATGATGCCACCATTAATAGCAGTACCTACTAGTCCCACTTTCCAAGGAGTACGAAACCAGTTATAATAAGGCCAATTTTCGAACCAAATTGCCCAAACTACTCCAATTAATCCAAAACCACCAATAACTGTTGCCCATGCTGTTACCTCCATACGAACATCCGGTGATGGCATGGGGTTATGCCAACGTGGATCAAAAAATATTAGCCATGTTATCCAACTTATAATAAAAACAATTAAAATTGATAGAAATCCGGCAAGTGGCTGTTTATATCGAGCCATAACAATCATAGGAGCTTCATCCGCAGAAGGAAGCCCTACTTTTTCTCCCGCAAGAACCATAAAATTCATCACCAAATTGTTAAATTTGTTTTTTTAATATTTTTTAATATTTTTGTTTAATATTTAAATGATATATTTGAGTTGATTCCATTTAAAGTTTTAAATTTTATCTAAAGTGGTATTTGTTTATTAAAATAAATTGAACAGATAGAAGCAAAACTATTTTTAAATTTAAGAAATCACTAAACGATTTATAAAAATTCAAATATCACTATGTCTCAATAAAAAAAATTTAGATTAATTTTATATTTTTACTAACTCATATTCTTTAGATCCAAGTCTATTTTTGATTGCTGCGTCAATTTGCCAGGAAGTATCGAGATAATTACTCATTGCGTTAATTTTTTCAATCCCAATAGAAATTGGTTCTGTCCATTGACCATCTACGTTCAAGATTGGGAGTCCAGGGGCATTAATTTCAGCATCAACACAGGCTTTATCTATGGCTACAGGGTCTTTTGAACCAAAGATACCAAGATCAGGTATTATAGGCATATTAGCGTTAACTACACAATCGCACATAAGAGGTATATCAAACGCAAAATTGATAAAACGAATATTTTCAGGACCAAAGGAATTAATAACAGCTGTGGCATTATCAATGACTTTTTCTGCCATAATGTTAAATTCACTCTCGTTAGTATTAAATGTTCTATTTATTGCTTTTCTTACAGGACAACTTTCTAAACAAGCTGTACAATAAACACATAGAGAATTGTCTATTACTGCAGATTCATCCCCGATTTTTATTGCTCCTACTGGACATGCTTCAATACATTCTTGAGAACATTTAGATATATTACAAATTTCTGTATTTATACTTAAATCACCGATAAAATGAAGTGCATATTTGTGGTGTTTAGTTACACAACCAACTCCAAGCTGTTTTAATGCCCCTCCAAAAGCAGCCTGTGGATGTCCCTTAAAGTGAGATGCTACTACAATTTTATCATATTCAAAAAGACCTGCCGCTATGTGAACTTCTTTAAAATGAATTCCATCAATTTTTATAATTTTACTTTCTATACCTTTTTCACCATCAATGAATTTTATTGGAGCTCCGATTATTGACTCTGAAAATCCATGAAGATGTGCTATTTTTTCGTGATCAGCTTTTGTTTTCCGGTGTCCGAGAAAAACCGAATAATTTTCAGAAATATTTATTTGCCGAATGTACATCCCTAAACCTTGAGTTTCTATAAGTGTGGGAATGCCTCCTTTTGATTTAATAGCTTCCACAACTTCGCGAATATAATCATGACGTAAATAACGAGTATTGTGAGCTTCTCCAAAATGAAGTTTTACTCCTACTTTATCTCCAGAATTAATATGATCTAAAATTTTATCCAAAATTAATCGCGTTTTTACTAAATTATTAGTTAGCATTTTTTCTTTATCATAAGATATTGCACTAATTTCATTTGGTGGGGCCCAATATACTAAAGATTTATTTGACATAATTTATCCTCTAATTCCAAATGGATATCATATAAAATTTAATGATATTCTCTTTAAATAAAATAAATTTAAAAATATTTTCAATATAGTAAATAAGATTTTAAGCTATTATTTTAAAATCAGAAATGAGAAAATAAGTTTATATACAGTTAAATTCTTCTTTTGTGAAACCCCATGTTCTTAAAATCTTTTCTGCCCCATCAATTAAACTTTCAATAAAATCCTTTAAAGAAACTTCATTAATGATGAACGCTGTAGCAGGTGAGGGTACGCTTGTTCCTTTTAGAGAGAAATGATACAGTTTTTTGTAATAATCTTCTAATAAAATATCTGTATTTAACCAGTCCTCCTTTAGATGCAATGGGAGAGGACTTTCTTTAGTCAACAAGATAGCAGTCCCCAAACAAATCGCGTCTGCTCCCATAGCTAATGCTCCTAGAAACCCACGCGCATCTCCTATACCTCCCGCAGCAATTATTGGTACTTTTAATAATCTTTTCGCTAGAGTTATATTAACTAATGTAGAATGCTGATAAGGGTTTTTAAAGCCTGCTGCTTCTAAACCAGTTAAAGTAATAGCGTCTGCTCCAGCTTTTTCGGTTGAAATAGCATGCCTAATTAGAGAACATTTGTGAAACCAATGACCTCCTGCTTCATGCACTCTTTTTCCTATGAAAGGTGCCTGATATGCTGAAGTGGTAAATATTTTAACTCCTTCGTTGAGTGCTACTTCAACATATTTTAGATAATCATCTTCAGTATATCTCTCAAGTCTTGCTTTAGGAGGAACAACAGTAATATTAACTCCAAAAGGTTTATCTGTTAATGATTGCATTCTTTGTAATTCTTTCTTGAAAATGTCAATTTTAAAATTTAAGGCTGTAATTATCCCTAATCCTCCTACATTAGAAAATGCTGCTGCAAAATCTATACTACTTATTCGAGCAAATGCAGCCATTATGAGAGGATATTTTGTACCTGTTATTTGATTTATTTTTGTTTTCCAAATCACGTTAAACCATCTGTTTATTTATTAAATAAAACTATAAAAAATAGGAAAATTCCTTTCTTAGGAAAAATTAAACTTAATATTTAGTTTAAATAGAAAAAAGAAGTATATTATAAATATTCATAGATGGATCTCTGTTTTTTGATGAAATTTATTAATTTACTACTCTTTTTCCAATATTTGAAATCTACCATGAATCCTTCAGCCATTTTGATAATAGCATCGTTAAAATTATCCAGAAGGATTGGTTCGGTGGTATACATAGCGTTTCTACACGTTTCTCTTATAACCCACACGCCAAGAGGCACAACGTATCCCCCAGAAACTTCTCTGAATATTAATACTCTTGCTTGCCTTTTAATATTATAAAGATATTCACAAATCGATTTTCTCGCAGCATAATACGCACCAGTTATGTTACTCGCATATTTTTTTCTGCCTTGATAAAATTCAAAATCCGTCATTATTTGAGGTTTTAACCTCCGAGTATTACCATCGAGAGCTATATTCCATAGCGTATTAGGAGCCCATACTTCATTCATTTCATACATAAACTTACCAGGAAAGAGAAGAATCTTGAAATGGTTATCTAAATAAGTTGATTCAAAAATCCGAAAATTATCGATTTCTGGAAATTTTTTAATTTCTTTAATTAAAGCTTTCGAGATAATGTCATCTACAGCAGTTATACTCCAACGCGTTGGTACAAGTCTTCTATTGCTCTTTTGACCAAGTAATCCTGCAGAAAAAATCCTCCTAATTGTTGATTCTGGAACATGACCATCAAAGTATAAGTACTCAGAAACCGCATTAGTAGCTTTAAGATCTGTATCCGCTACACAATAGTCAACTTTTGGATGTACTTTTACATTTTCTGTGATTTCAATTTTTTCGGTCATCCCCGTGGGTCCAATAGGCGGAGCATGATTATCCATCAACATTCTAAAATTCATTTTTCCTAGCTTTGTTTCAGTATCTACGGGTCTTGCCGCCATAGCTAATTCTTGGGAGGCATCTAATAACTTTTGAACTTTGATAGGTGGAGTATTTTTTCTGCCTGTGCGACCTACTCGCACATTTGTTTTAAAATTGTTGCGTACTAGACTGCTTCTATAGCGAATAATATCGACCATTTCTTTTCCAAACCAAAGTTCAGGTGCATCAAGGATGTAATTATCCGAAATATTCAACTTTAAATCAAATTCCTGATAGGGAACTAAAGGTCCGATATAAACATTAGGATAATTAAAATGCCCTATAAATACTCCTGGAGGGCTGGCCCCAAAAATCTCCACATCTCTGATAGCCGAATCTAATTTAAATGGTACCATAGATTTTAATACAGATTTCTTTAAAAGGATAGGGCATGTTTTTTTACCGCATAATAACCTCGCTCCTTTACATCGGAGGCAAATATTTCCTTCAGTTGGAGGTCGAACCAATCTTTTCTCGCTTAAAATTTAGTAGAATATAATTATAATAATGTTCTTACTTATTAAAAAGCTAAAAGAGTATTAATTTTTAATATTTATATTAAATAACAAATATTTTATATTGAAAGATAAGAGCGATATAGATTTATCTTGAGAACTTTTCTTTTTAAAATTTGTCCCAAACTATTAGAAATGCTAATAAAGGAAATTATTAGCCAAATGGGGGGATTTATGGGAAAAATGGTTAAAGGAGATTTAGCTCTAAAACTTTAGTAAAATAAAAATTTATTTCTGTAAAGTATTAACAATTTAGAACTATTTAGCGATAAATATAAATATCATTATAAATATTATTAATTCAAACATAAAAGAAATTTGAAATTATTAAAAATTTGAAATTTCTGATTTACTCTTTTAATCATATTTCTTAGAGCATTATCATTATTTTGATAATGAAAACAGAAAACTGTCATTTTGTTTCTTTTAAGAAAGTATGTCGCAATTGAGATAACAGGATATTTAACTTGAATTAGAGATGTTTCAATGAATAAAAATAAGAAGATGTATACTAGATTTAAAAATGTTAAAAGAAAGCCGATTATAGATAATTTTGTAAATAAATTTATTGATTTTAATAAAAATGAAAGGATTTTTTATAATAATTTATATTTGGACGAATATAAACTTGTAGTCAAGATACCTTTATCTCTTGCATACAAAAAAGGAATAATAAATGATATTAAGATTGAAGAATTTAATTTAGCAGATTCAATTTATTTTTTCTCTTATAATTAAGAAGAATGGGCAAAAGAGTTTATCAGTAAGTTGATAATGTAAAGAGAAGATCTTCAAATAGTTGAGGGAATGGAGCATTCCTCTCCTTACTGTTTAAAAAATTTCTTTAAAATTATAAAATTAAAAGATAGGTGAAAAATGAATGAGAGTTCATACAATTGAAAAAATATTTAGACTAGATGACGTTTTTTCGCTCATAACAAACATAATTAATACAAGCTTTGAAATTGATAAGAATTCTTATACAGATGACCTTAATTTATTAATCATAGGTACAAATAGTAATGATCAATCCGTAATTATACGTAGTTCCATTAATAAATCAAAGAATCGAACTTCTTTTTCTATTTTAGCTTTATATAACAATCAAATCCTAAAGGATCATAATTCATCGAAGAATACTATTAAATCTAAACAGCCATTAGGAAAGACTTTACATAATTTAATTAAAAATAGGAAAGAAAATGAGAATAACTATGTATTTGCTAATTTAAAAATTAAGAGAATAGATAAATTTTTCCAAAACCAATTGATTGAAATTGAAAAAGATATATTAATAAAGTTGTTAGATTCATTATACGAGAGATATAATTATAATGATGGATTAAGTAAATATCATTTCTCTTTAGTTGATATTGACGGATCTTGGGAATCATGGTATGATATATATCAACACTATATTGATCTATTAGAGAATAAATTTATAACTGTTAAAAATAACTCTTTAAAAGTATTTAGAAATTATGATTTTGCTTTAGAAAATGCTCATTCTCAGCGAATTGCTGATTTAATCATAAGTGAAGAAGAAAAAAGTTCAGGAACGCCTCTTAAAAGAATTAATAATAACTTCCAAACACAAAATTTAGATGAAGTAAAAAAAGAAGCATGCAATCTTAAAATTACTTTTATTTTTGCCCATAAAAGAAATTCACAATTAAGATTAATTCAGATGCTAAAATTATTAGAGGAAGTAAAAAATTTTACTCATTTAATGCATAAGAAAGATTTTAAGCGATATAACCACATATATCCCCAAATTGTTTTTATTTCTCTATTTGGCTTTGAGCAGAGTGTAGGAAATTATCTAAGAAACAATCTATACGGAGAGTTAAGTGAAACAATATCAATTTTAACTATTCCACCAATTGAACATAAGATATGGCACAATTATTTCGTTTATAATTCATTGGAAGAAAATGATTATATAAACAGTCAATCGGATGTTAATCTTGCGAAATATAATATTTTGAGAAGGAATGGTAGAGCTAATAAAAACGCAATAATAAAAATAGAATCCGAATATCATGATTTAGTTGAGTCTAAAAGAGTTTCAGATCAAAATTCTCAACAATTAAATGAATGGGGAGATATTTTAAGTATTGATAATTGTTCCAAACTATTGGATGTAACAAACTCAAGAGAGAAAATTCAAAGAGCAATAATTTGATAATCCAATATTTATTTGGGATGAGAAAATAAAAAAAGAATGAAGAAAGAGAATTTAAGCATCAGAGTATGCGGATAATCATGCAATTCATGTCCGAAAATTATCGATTTCTGGAAACTTTTTAATTTCTTTAATTAAAGCTTTCGAGATAATGTCATCTATAGCAGTTATACTCCACCGCGTTCATAGAATCTGTTATTGCTCTTTTTACCAAGTAAGCCTGCAGAAAAAATCCTCCTAATATGCCTGAAATTTTTGGTTTTTATTGTTATTAAAAACTAAGAAACGAGTAGAAAAAATTTTATACGCGTATGTATATGTGTATACATATGACTTCAAAAAATATTAGTATTACAGAGGACGTTTACAATAAATTAATGAAAGTTAAACGAGATAATGAAAGCTTCTCTGAATTATTCTTAAGATTATTAAAAGTCCAAAAAGTTAACTTTGAAAAATCATTTGGAGCATGGAAATTAAATGAACAAGAATTAAAAGAAATATGGGGAGATATACTAAACCGCTCTGGACGTAAATGGAAAAAATCAGATATCGGTGAATTCAAGTGATAATTCTTGATACTTCTACATGTATTGATTATCTAAAAGGTAATAAACAACTTAAAAAAGTTTTATTTGAGCAAGAAAACTTAATTCATATAACTTCCATAACAATCTATGAAGTTGGTATTGGTCTAGAAAGAACTAGAAGAAGAATTTCAGAACAACGATATAAAGAGTTATATAAAAGCTGGATGGAATTTATAAGCGGAATGGAGGTATTTCCATTAGGTTTTAAAGAAGCAGAGAAAGCAGCAGAAATCTATGATTTATTAGAATCAAAGGGACAAATAATTGATGATAATGATGTTTTAATTATAGGAATCATGCTCAGTAATGGAATTAATAAAATCATCACTAAAAACGTAAAACATTTTGAAAAGATCGAAGATATTAAAATAATTAACTATTAAAATATTATAATTCAATTGCAATTGGTAGAAGATTGGGTAAATTTTTTCAAAATAAAACACTAGGGTTGGATACGTCCAGAACCTCTATTAAAACCAATTACTTGTTGAGTAAGCATACCAAAATCAAACTGTATATACATAGTTCTATTACGCATCATCGTTTCTAAAAAGAAAAATTTGATTGAAAAAATCCCCTCATTTCTAATAAAGATTGGAAACACGGTCCATTTTGCATAATAATAATTTGCCTTACATAACTCCATCCCCTTTTTGAAAAGAACCATTTCTTCAGTATTTAAGACAGTATTAATGTTACCTATCTTCTTGTTTTTTGAGAAATGAAATTTCCTTTCTAGGCTTAATGAGATTTCATTTTCAACAATTTCATTATTATAAATTGTATAATAAAAAGGCAAAATTCCAGGAAGGTATTTCTGATTACTTTTAAGCTTTGAAGATAACCAGACTTTAGAGATAATTCGATACAAGTAGTAGATAATAAAAAACGAAGTATATAAGTTAATGAGTAACCTGAAAAGAAGTATATCTGCAGAATTGTGATATAATACACCTAGTAAAATAAGGAAGATTACTGAATTCACCATTGTGAATAAACTCCCTGCCTTTTCGGCATAAAAACTATACTCTTTTTTAGAAAGTGGATATAAATAAGGAATTTTCGTAGTAGTAAGAAGGTCCATAGATACATGCAGACCATAAAAGACCATACCTATAATCCAAGATATTAGAAATGATCGGTGCGTTAGTGCAGAATATATAATCCCTCCAATAACGGATATTAATATACCAATAACATATGAATGGGAACCTCCACGATGGTCAAGATATTTTGATTTAAATATTCTTTTCAAAGGCGTAATAAATATATCTAAATCGGGTAAAACTGAGAAAAAGATTGCTAGAAAGATATAATCAAAAGTTACCTCCTTTAAAAAGAGTATGTACATTAATGCTCCAAATACTAAATGAGTGAATAAATCCATAACAAGAATACCGTGCTATAATTTTATAAATTGATTATTAAAAAAAACTATTTTTTTCAGTAAATTCGTTTGAAATAAATCTAAATAAATTAGAATAAGAAAGAGAATAATAAGAATTATATTTAATTATTTTATTTCATAAATTCTTTTAATGTAGAAATAAATTCTCCAATTTTTGCATCGGAGCCTTCTACAGCTGGTCCTTCAGCCCCTTGCATTTTTACTTCAAGATATTCTGGACAGACCTCCTCAACACATCCAATTTTTTCAATCGTCTTTTTCATTCCTTTTATAAAAAACTTTTTCCAACCTAATGCATGGGTGGAAAAATAAGCAATTTTCGAAATCGGTTTAGTTATAACTTCATCTAAACTTTTGATAAACTTTAGGATCTCTTTATCTGACCTAAAAGCGACGATTCGAACCGCGATAATCAACCCATAAGGCTCATCCTTAGCAATATCTGCAGGGCTAACATTTTTAATACTATCTACACTTACTTCATAACCATCTTTTAAAGACTCAGCAATTTGTTTTGAAATCTGTTCAGAATTTCCATATGTAGAGTTATGAATTATCCATATCTTTTTCATTACTATAACCTCAAATCGTAATTAAAATTAATATATATTTTAGTTTTATGATTAGGAAAATATAATCCTACTTGAAATTTCAATAGTCCAATTT
>JBATUM010000173.1:0-2978 GCA_049671145.1 Promethearchaeia archaeon | reverse complement strand
TTTGATCGGAAATTTTTTTTATCTGTTGTAAGTATTCCTCTGCTTGGCTAATCTCATTTTTACTTATATTTATTCGTAATAATATGTTCATAAATGAAGCGAGAAAAGGAATATTATGGCCAACTTGCCTATACAATGTCAAACCCTGTTCACTAAATATTAAAGCTTGATCAAAATCATCTTTCCTATAATAAATATTGCCAATTACGTTTAAAAAATATGCTATATTAATTTTACCGCTATTAAGTTTCTCAGAAAGCTCTAAACCTCGTTTATAGTAGTTGAGGGCATGATCCAATTCACCTTTTTGATTATATAAATTTCCTCTATGAAATAAAAGCCATGTAAGAAACACATTAAAACCGTTTTCTTCAAGTGCAAGAGCTTTATTATAGTATTTCAGAGTTAGATCCCAATCACCTTGACAATAGTAATTAAATCCAATATATTGATAAAATCGTGCAATTTCATGCTTATTACCAAGTTTTTTTTGCAGTGTTAATCCATATTTAAGATATTTTAAACTAAGTTCTAAATCAGGTTCAAAATAATTATCCACTTTAATATAACCTTTTATAAGAGCAATAGCAGATTCTATCCTGTTGTGTTCAATTGTCGTTTCTAGAGTAATAGTTTTAAAAAATTTTTCACATTTCATAATCACCTCAAGACTCTCGTTGTATCTCTCAAGATACATAAAAGCCTCAGCCATTTCAATGGATATATCAATTAATTGGATAGGAGTTCCTAATTTTTCAGCATCTTTATAAGCTTTTTTGGCAAGTTTGAGAGCATCTTCATGGAATCCTAATTTGTTTCGGAGAGTACACTTAATGATATTGTTGGAAAGTTGATCTTGAGATGTAATACCTTCATTTTTCTCTATTTCTTTAATTATTTTGAGGGCTTCAATAAATTTACCTTCTTCCTTAAGAAGTTTTACTTGAAGCAATTCTTCAGGATCCACCTCTCTATATAAAGATTTGATTTATTTAAATTATAAATTTTTAAATACAATTAATATATAAAGGCAATTACTATTTTAAATGTAATTAAAGTTAATGAATTATTGATGAATTGGAAAAAAGAATTAAAAAAATTATAGTTCCAGAGAATAATGAAGATTTAGATGATGAACTTTTTTAAATTTTGAGAAACAACAATATAAGACTTATCAATTCTATAAAATTAAAAGTACTATAGATATTCATTGGTATGGCTAGGGTGATAGCCAGTTTCCCACCCTCTTTTTTGATGCTTTAAGGAGTTTTCTATCATAGCTACCCAATTCTTCCTCGGCTTTATTTATATAAGCATTAAAGTCCTTGAAATCGAATCCAGCGAGGTTGCAAAGAATAGCATCAAGAGACACAAGTTTCCTACTAAAGGCTATAAATCCCATCCCCTCTAAAATATTATACTTACCTGCATATAGATTATAAAACTTACCTCTGGGGTGGGAGTAAGCTCTGGTAGTTAAAGATTCACAGATTCCGTATACATTAAATAGAGCGTGGTAAATCTTGTTTATGTCAACAATATTTTCCGCTAGTTTGTTATTCCCTGGTCCATGCCACCATGGTCTTAAAGGATCGGGTATCATTCCAAAAATGTTCTTCAATGTGAAAGAGGGGTGGTGTGTTAACTTGGCAAAACTGATGAATGTAGATCCACGTAGGTCATAAAGCTTCTTAGGTACCATACTATATAGTTCGTTGATAAGAACAGGTTTAAAATGAGTTTCTACTAAATTTTTTATTTTGGTTAGTTCTGCTATCTTTCCACTCCAGACTTCATCTGTAACGTTGATATATTTAACGTTGAACTCCTTTAAGAGATCTGTGAAACCATAATCATCGAGAAATGTTTTATCCTCCTTCTTAATTTGGTCCCAATGTCCATCTTTCTTGAACCAATCCCAATCTGGATTTTGTATAAGCCAGTTCCAGCCATCTCCATCTAGGAGCCATTTCCAATTCACTTCTTTGTCTCCAACTGAGAAGGTCATCCCCTCCTTTAGGAGGTTTAATGAACGATATAACTGATGTGATTCTGCGATCAGGATTTGGGCGTCAAGTGACTCTAGCAATATTCTTAAAGTCTCAGAGTCGGTAAAGTTTGCTGGTTCAGTTGATACCCAATTTGGTTTGATAATGATATTATCAGATTCGAACCAAGGGTCAACCAACAACTGTCTTAATTCATTGGAATTATTTATTTTTGCTATAAATGTTTGACCAAATCTGTGATAGCGAACAGACATTATTAAAAATCACATTCTATCTACTAATATTGACAAAATATTATTCCCAAATCCGCCAAAATTACATGTTATTCCCGTTTCAGCACCTTCAACTTGTCTTTTTCCTGCTTCTCCTCTTAATTGCCAAACTAACTCGACTACTTGGGCAACTCCTGTGGCTCCTAAGGGATGCCCTCGAGCTTTTAAGCCTCCTGAAGGATTTATAGGAATTTTTCCTCCAATTTGAGTTAAACCTTCGCTAGCTGCTTTAGCACCTTGTCCTTTTTTAAAGAAACCAATATCTTCTGACTGAACAGCTTCAAGAATTTCAAAAGCATCATGTAATTCTGCCACATCAATATCATCTGGTCCTTTTTTAGCCATTTTATATGCTTGGTCTGAACAGATTTTTAAAGCTTTAAGTGTGGTAATATCTTCACGTTCGAATATTATGTGAGTATCTGTGGCTTGCCCAATACCAGAAATTAGAATAGGTGTATCACAATACTCCTTTGCTTTATCAGCATTACATAGAACTAAAGCAGCGGCCCCATCAGAAATAGGACAAATATGAAAAAGTCTTAAAGGGTCTGCTATTATTGGATTGGTTTTATCATCCTTAAGGAAATCATGAACATTATCCCAATCACCTTTGCCTTTCTGAATAGCACTTTTCATAAAATCTTCGATTGTTCTTTGAAAATGTGCTTTTGGGTTTAAAGCTCCGTTTCGATGA
>JBATUM010000172.1:0-5003 GCA_049671145.1 Promethearchaeia archaeon | reverse complement strand
GAATCACACCTACATATATTAACGATTTAGGTAGGGAGGGGATTTCATGTGGTGGTTTCGCTATAGATAATGTAAAAATCCCTAAACATTATATATTAGGAGAAGAAAACAAAGGATTCTATATTCTCCACGAAGGATATGAATATGCAAGGGCATTAATTTCTGTAATTTGCGCATCCGCTGGCTTGAAATCGTTAGAAAACGGAATGAATTATATTAAGGAAAGAAAGTCATTTGGAAAACCTTTAGCACAATATCAAGAAATTAACTTTAGATTAGCTGAGCATTATACAAAATTGAATATGCTAAGGGATTTGGGTTACAAAGCTTTAAAGACTATTGATTTAGAACAAGAAGGCAAGGTAGGCAGATTCGAAACAAGCAATATTGTAGCCCAAGCGAAGATGTTCTGCTCAGATTGGGCTTGTGAAGCTATAAATGATGTCATGCAATGGCAAGGTGCTTTTGGATATTCACGAGAATGCCCTGATCAAGCTGCATGGAGAGCTGTTAGATCATTTTCACTTGCAGAAGGGACTAAAGAAGTAATGAAAATGATTGTGGCAAGAGAGGTACTTGGTAAGAAACAATATTAATTAACTTTTTTTTATATTTTTAATTTAACTCTTAAAAGATTAAGATTAAATTTATAGTCTTAATATAATTTTGATGATATAATGAGATTTATTGTATGTGTAAAACAAGTTCCCGACACAACTGAAGTAAAAATCGATCCTGAAACGAACACGTTAATAAGAGAGGGTGTTCCTAGTATATTGAACCCTTTTGATCAGTTTGCACTTGAAGAAGCTATTAAGATTAAACAAGAAAATGATGAAATTGTTGTTATTTCAATGGGACCACCTCAAGCTAAAAAGGCGTTATTGAAGTGTCTTGCATTAGGAGCAGATAAAGCAATCTTGCTATGTGATAAAGCTTTTGCAGGTGCTGATACTTGGGCAACATCATATACTCTTACTCAGTGCATCAGAAAAATAGGTGATTTTAACATCATTTTTTGTGGTTTACAAGCCATTGATGGGGATACTGCTCAAGTAGGTCCTGAAATTGCTGCTCAATTAGGTATTCCTCAAATCACTTATGTTGAGAGTATTGAAAAATTAGAAGGGAAAAAACTCGAAGCAAAAGTACAGACAGATGATGGTTATAAAATTGTGGAAGCAAAACTTCCAGTCCTTATAACAGGAATAACATCGTCTTCGTTTGAACCAACTAATCCACCCATGATGAGTATAATGAAAGCAAATAAGAAACCTTTTTCTACGTGGACTATTGATGATCTAGGAGGCAGCAGCGATAATTATGGATTGAATGGTTCATTAACCGAAGTTATAAAGGTATATTCACCCCCAGCAAGACAACAAGGAGTTGTCATTGAAGATGAAAAACCAGATGCTGCAGTTCTAAAATTAATTGAATTATTATCAAAGGATAAGGTGATCTAATGTCCATAACGGTAGATAAGGAAAAATGTACTGGGTGTGGGTTATGTGAAAAAGCTTGTCCATTCGGAGCGATAAAAATAGTGGAAAAAATTGCAGTAATAGGAGATGAATGTACTCTTTGTGGAGCCTGTGTTGATCAATGTAATTTAAAAGCTATATCTCTCCAACGGAAAAAACTTAAAGATGTTGACTTATCCCAATATCAAGATGTGTGGATAGTTGCTGAAATAAAAGATGGTAAAGTAAGAAATGTATCTTTTGAATTACTAGGTAAAGCGATTGAACTTGCGGATGAGTTAATGCAAGATCCATGCGTCTTACTTATAGGAAATAATGTAACAAAATTTACTCAAGACTTTTCCAATCGCGGTGCTAAAAAAATTTATATTGCTGAAAATGAAGATCTTAAGGATTATCATACCGAAACATACTCTTCTGTAATCACAGGAATAATTTCAAAATATAAACCAAATATTGTTTTATATCCAGCAACTATATCTGGAAGAGATTTAGCACCAAGGATAGCTGCAACTCTAGAATTGGGACTTACCGCTGATTGTACGGGTTTGTCTATTAAAGATGGGTTACTATTGCAAACAAGACCGGCGTTTGGCGGAAACATAATGGCAGATATTATATGTCCTATTACTCGGCCACAAATGGCAACAGTTAGACCTAATGTTATGGAAATGGCATCCGCTAATGATAATGAAAATACAAAAATCATTGAAATACCTGTAAATGTAGATCTTCAAGGCTTAAAGATAAAAACCAAAGAAATAATCAGTGCATCCTCCTCTGAATGTGGTATTCCCGTTTGTGAGGCAGACATTATTGTTTCTGGAGGAAGAGGAGTAGGATGTCAAGAGAATTTTAAAATACTCGAAGATTTAGCGAATGTTTTAAAAGGAGCTGTGGGAGCAAGCAGAGCAGCAGTAGATTTAGGGTGGATTCCAAAATCACAACAAGTAGGACAAAGTGGAACTACAGTTTCTCCACGGATTTATATTGCATGCGGGATCTCAGGAACAATCCAACATTTAGTCGGAATGAAAAGTAGTGATATAATAATTGCAATAAATAAAGATCCTGAAGCTCCTATCTTTAATGTAGCTAATTATGGGATTGTAGGCGATTTATGTGAAGTTGTACCTTTATTAACCGAAGCATTAAAGAAAAGATTAAGTGAAAATTAATAGAAATAATAATTTCACTCTTTTTATTGAAACTAAAATTTTAATGGAAACTAAAATATAAGTCTAAAGAGTTAGCTATTTTAAACTTTAAATTTATTAAAGTTGAAATAATAGTTAATTCAAAACAGAATATAATTTTAATAAAGAGGGATTAAGAATGGCAAGATTTATGACGCAAGTCATTAAGGATGAAATTCTTGAAAAACTAAATCTTGAATATAGATATAAGTTACTGAATGAAAATTTAATACCTATTTTATCGGAGGATCAATTTGATTTTCTTAAAACTATTCAAGAATTTTGTTTAAAATTTGAGAAAGATAACAATATTACTCATGGCCCTGAAGAGGATATTTATGAATGGTATCCATATTTTGGAAAGGAAGGTTTTATTACTCGCCAGCATAATTTTGAGGTGATTGGGGAAAATTATAACCAATATGGATTAGCTATGGATTTTATGAGGACACTAGCTTTAGATTTCTTCGACCCTCAACTGGCTATGAGTTTTGGAGCAACTGTAATCGGAATTAACCCCATATATGAACATCATGAACACGTTCCTGTAAGGTTAGAAGCATTAAAAGAATTAGTAACTGGTCGAACTCCCGGTTGTCTTTTGATAACTGAACCAGAAAGGGGATCTGATGCTGTACATCAATTAACTCTATGTGAAGAACAAAATGATGGTAGTTTTCTTCTCAATGGGGAAAAGGTATATCAAACTAATGCCCCTAAATCCAAATGGGCAGTAGCTTATGCAACAGCAGAGAAAAATAATGGCAATAAAATGGCTCAATTTCTAATTAATACTTCTTGGGAAGGGTGGAATTGTGAAAGAGTATTAATCCCCTGGGTACCTAAACTTTATCTCGGAAAAGAACGATTAGTTAATTTAAGAGTCCCAAAAGAATATGTTTTAGGTGGTGTAGGAAAGGGAAGGGATCACCTTTTTGAAGGATTGATACCAGAGAGGATTGCTATCGCATTGCGAGGCGTTGCAGAAAGCTGGGGAGCTTTATCACATGCAATTATCTATGCTAATATGAGAAAACAATTTGATAAAGAAATTTTACTTTTTCAGGGTGTAGGATTTTTATTAACAGATTTATGGGCAAGAACCACACACCTTACTCATGGTATTTTGAAATTTTGTGAGTCATACGATGAAAAAATAAGGAAATATGAAGGAGAACTACCCGAACACATCTCACAGGCAATGGTAGCCTCAGCAAGTCAATATAAATATAGTTGTGCTAAATTATCAAGAAAGGTATGTTATGAATCGGCTAATTTAATGGGTGGCGCTGGTTTTTGTGATAATACATTAATGCACGATCTTTTGAACATCTCTAGAATTCAAGAAATAATCGGAGGGGCTAGACAGATTCATTCTTTTATTATGTCAAGAGCTTTGAGAAGATTGTATAAAAGATTATGATTTTATTATTTAATTTAACAAAAAGGTTAATTTGGATTGAAATTAAATAATAAGTTAAATTAATATCTCCAAAAAAAGAACTAAAGATAAAATGAATAAAGTAGCAATCATCGGAGTAGGACACACGAAATTTGGCAGATTACCAGAAAAGGGGTTAATGGATCTTTTATGTGAAGCCTCACTTCAAGCTATTGAAGATTCTAATACTAATGATAAAGAATTTGATTCGGTTTATGTCGGTGCCATGAGTCCGAATGTTTTTAATAATTTAAGCGGGATTGCAAGTGCCTTGGTTGATAGAATAGGGTTAATTCCCGCTGCAGCTGACCATATCAAGAATGGTCCAGCAAGTGGCGGTTCAGCCGTAAAAGCTGGTTTTCAAGCAATTGCCTCAGGTATGAGCGAGCTAGTATTAGTAGTGGGAGGTGAAAAAATGACTCATATTACTACTCCTGGATATATTACTTCAAATGTGGCTACTTTAACCCACCCCGAAGCAGAAAGGCGTCATGGTGTTTCACTTCCTTCTTTTGCAGGAATGTTAACACGTATTTATCTAGAAAAATATGATGCGAAACTTGAATGGATTTCAGATATTGCAATTAAGAATCATAAAAACGGACTATTGAATCCAAATGCCCATTTCCAGCGAACAATCGAAGACTTCATGAAAAGCGCCATTCAAAAAGGAAAAGGAAATTGGAGTAACATTTACGAATTCCTTGAAGATGAAAAGGTTAATCCGATAATTTCCGATCCATTAAGACTTTTTCATATTTGCCCAATTTCAGATGGAGCTGCAGCATTGATTCTATGTAATGCTGATATTGCAAAAAAATATTGCGATACTCCTGTTTTGATCTCGGGTATTGGTCAAGCTACTGACACTCATATTATATT
>JBATUM010000171.1:0-12283 GCA_049671145.1 Promethearchaeia archaeon | reverse complement strand
CATCAATAATTACCGCAATTACAAGGAGATTTGGTTTTGAAGAAGAAGTATCAAAGTTAATGCCAACAAGGAAAGTAGCAAGAGATGCATTTAAATTTTTAGGGATACAATTCATAAGGATGGATTTTGGTGGCCAACTCCAGTATAGAGAAGAGTATTTGAGAAAACCTACTAAATATATTAGTGGGTCTGATATTATCTTTTATGTTATTGATGCACAAGATTTCGATCGTTATGTAGAATCGATAGATTATTTGGATCAGATTTTACTATTTCTTAAAGAAGAACAAGAGTATCCACCATTTTGTATTTTATTCCATAAATTTGATCCCCAACTAATTAAAGATAAAGTGATGAATTCAAGGATTTTAACTTTGAAGCAAGCTTTGACAAGATATAGTCTTGATTTCAATATATTTTTCTTTGAAACAACTATTTTTGATATAAAGTCGATAATGGATGCATTTTCGAGTGGACTCTCCTTATTATTTGAAAAAATGGAAATGGTGTCAAATTTATTTTCTGAAATATGCAAAAATTATAATGCCATTTTAATTGCCCTATTTGATGTTAAAGGAATAACCATTGGTGAATATTATCGCCCTCATTTGCAGTTAAGAGAAAAAATAAGAATCTATGATAAATATCTTGAAGCACAAAAGAAAGTTATGGCCGAAAACAGAACTTTATTTGAGTTCTCTGATAAATTTGGTAATGGAGATAGATATTCTGGAGTCGTTGAGGTGTTAAAATTTGGAAAAATGGATTTCTATTTATTGTTTATAATCGAAGAGGATGAAAATAATTTGAATAAAACTATAGCACTATTAGATAAGATTGAATCCGCTAGACCCCAAATGAAAAATATTATTATGCAAATTATACAATAAAATTATGCAAATTTAAATTTTTGAATAAAAGCTTCCATTTCCTCTTTAACTGGAGCTGTTTGTTTTGTAATTTTATAGATAGCAGCAAAAGTAGCATACTTTGTACATTTTTGCAAGATTTCCTTTAATCTTGATGAATTATTTGATGTGATTAAACCATCTAATACCTTTTTATTTTCTACTAATTCATATAGTTTAGATAAAAATCCTGCAGCATAGCAATCTCCAGCTCCTGTTCTATCGATAATTGCAGAAACTTCTATGCCAGGAAAAGCAATTGTAAAATTATCTGTTTTTACATAAGATCCATCTTTCCCTGCAGTATAAATTCTAATTTTTGCGAATTTTTCAAAATTTTGATCAATTTCATCTATGGGGAGTTTATTACCTAGAATTGTGTAAGCATCTCTTAAATTTAAGAAGGATAGATCTTCTCTCTCTTGAATTAGCTCAGTTAGTTGCCCAAGGTTTTGAATCTTTTGCGTTTCAATATTAAATGCAGTTATTAATCCTAATTTTGAAGCTATTTTAAATAAATTGATGAATTTATATGCTATCGGCGTAGAAAATATTATTTTTCCATCTTTAAAAGCTGTCTCATCAATAGAAATTCCCTCAAAATTCATTTTATTCTTTAAATTTGGAGCCAAGTGAATTTTAGTTGTAAAGTTCGATTTGATAATTGTACTTACTGGAGTAATTTCATCAATTTTAAATATATACTGAGTATCAACCCCCTGTTCATTCAATTCAGATATCATCCACTCACTTCCTCTTCCAATAACAGAAATCAACCTTGTTTGCACTCCAAGTTTAGCAATAAACTCTGAAGAATTGTTACCATTTCCTCCGCGTTTGAAAAAACAACGCCCCACGATTTTTTTGGGTGTTTCTGAAAAGCCTCTCTTTACAATTTTTTCTAAAATTTTTGTATTTAAATCATCTGGATTATATTTAGCAAAACTCAATAAATTAGCTACAATTTTTTCTACTAATTGCTCATAGAAATCACTTTCATAGTATAAATCTTGATGTAATTCTCCTAAAACAATCAAATTTTTCCTTCTTATAATTATCACCCTATCATAAAAATAAATTAACGCAGATGGAGGGACTCGAACCCTCGTGCGCTTACGCGCACCGGCTTTCTTGGTAATTTAACCACTCGAGGCCGGCGTCTTACCAGCTAGGCTACATCTGCTTAATTAAATTACATGTTCAATTGAATAAGTTGTGGTTAATATGTCTATTAAGAACTAATGAGAAAAAATATAAAATTTTTTCCAATATGGATTACTTTAGAGTAAAGAGAAGAAAAATATTATTTGATTAAACTAATTTTAAGAAAGTGCATTAAAAATAATAAAATTTAAGATTTTGGAACATAAATTTTCAATTTTAAAGAAGGATCGTATAATTCTATTAAGCCTTCTTCTTGATATAGCTTCAACAGCAATTTAGCTGTAGATAATCTAATATCATACTTTAATGCTATATCTGAAGCTAAAATTGTCTTTTTGTCTGTAATAGATTTCCTTATTTCTTTTTCTAATGAGCTTGGTATGAAAGCATCTCTCTCAAGAATATCAATTTGCTTAGTTCTTCCGTATTTTCTTCTTAAACTTAGGGTAGCTTTTCTAACCACTGTTTTTTCTTCTTTTTCAGACAATATTTACCACGCACTAAATTGTATCTTATGAAAATAAAAAGCCGATTAGGATATGAAATATTTAAAATTTAATAAAATTTTTGTTTTAATATTGAAGCCTTAGTTTTTTTCAAGTCAAAACATTATTCTGTAGAGTTAGTCGAATTTGAAAGAAAGAATCTATTTTAATATAAAAACAAAGAGACCTGAAGAACTTTTTGAGAAGGTTAGGGATTATTTCAACCCAGAACAGATTAAAAAGTATGCAAAGTCAAAGAGTATGATGCGAATTCAGGAGAAAATAACGATTAGGGCTTTAGAAATATTAGAACCAAGATCATCAAAAATTAGAATTCTAGATGCCGGTTGTGGTCCTGGATTTGCTGCTTTATATTTAAAAGAAATAGGTTTTGAAATTGTAGCCCTTGATGTTATTTCAGATTTCTTGAGATTTTACAATCTTACTGAAGTTAATCCAATAGCGGCAGATATGTGTTATCTTCCTTTTAAGCCTAATAGTTTCGATGCTATCATTTCAATTTCGGCATTACAATGGATTTTTCGAGATATTTACAACAAAAAAATGGAAGATTTGCTGATTAAACTCACCAAATCATTCTATAAAACTTTAAAAAGCAATAGCAAAGCAGTCATTCAATTTTATCCTAAAAATAATGAAATTATGGAAAAAATTGGAAACCTCTTTGTCACTAATACCAATTTTAAAGGCAATTTCATAATTGATAATCCAAACAATGCTAAAAAACGGAAAATCTTTCTCTTATTAAAAAAGGAATAGAATTACATACAAATTATCGTTTTGTAATCAGAAATGATTAAAGGAACGTCATTTCAAAAATTCATATTTTACAAATTACATTTAATTTGTACCCTCTAAATATTAATTTCTTTAATTTTTGTTTGATCTAAGACGTCTGTTTTTCGTACAAATTTTATATAAAAATCTTTTGTATGATAAAAAGTTAAATAGGAAAATTGGTATTAATAAAGTTAAAAAATCTAAATTATAAGAATAAAAATGGTAATGAATATATGAATACAAAAAGAAAACGAAAATCGATATACATTTTAGTGCTATTACTAATACTTTTGACACCAGCTTTCATTGCTACATTCTTAACGAATACAACTAATGTTAAAGAAAGTATAGATTCAACTACAGATAATACTGTCAGTAGGGGTGATGATTTTAGTGGTGATATTTTTTCTCCAAAAACTTCTGATGTTATTCATCAAAATGATAAGTATGATTTGGCATTATGGTGGAATAAAACTTTCCGATATCGTGTTGGTTTTATCTTAGAAGAAGAAGATAATGTTGATAGATATCAGCCAATTGATATATATTTCACCTTTCGAGAAAATGAACATTATGAAAACACTGAAAGACTAGTAACATTTAATGCCACGGGTAATGATGAATGGAGCAATCCTATTCCAATGCAAATGTGGAATATTACAAAATATGATGCATATTTCATAAAATCATGTACGATAACCTTTATTGCTGATGTTCCAGCAGGAGCAAATAAAACATATTTTCTATATTATAATGAAAACTCAGAGAGTATTAATCAGCTAGATTATAATACTGGTTTTTCTAGTTTATTAGCAGGTGGTACTCTCACAGTAACGGTTGGTACTGATTATGAATTGGAACTTGAACAAGGATTATCAGTAACGAAATGTGAAAGGTTAGGATACAATTTTCATTTGAATAAATCATTATCACCTGAAAAACAATTAACCGATCCAAGTCTGAAATTCTTAGCCCATTTTGAAAATTCTGTTTCTGATTCAACTGGTAATGAGCCTGATGGCGCTATTAATGGAGATCCGCAATATGTAAACGGAAGGGTACAATACGGAATGGAATTTGATGGAAATGATTTTGTAAGCTATGCTAGTGGATTGCAAGATGTTGGAGATCCATTTGACGATCTAAGTAATGAATTTACGGCTTGTGCTTGGATAAATCCAAGTCTACTTTCTGGTGGAGCAACTAATCATCAAACAGAAAATGTGTTCCTTGCGAAAGCAAGTGATCCTTATAATGATAATTTTGAAATAGGTGTTAACAACGAGGGTAATGTTCACGTGTATCTTGATACTGAAACTGATGATAGATATGCTGATTTCGGACCTGAAGATAAAATTACCACTACAGGTGGATGGTATTTTATTGCTCTACGATATAGAAATGGGCTCGTTGAAGTTTTTATTCAAGATACATGGTACCCTGATTCAACTACCTGGGCCGGAGCGACTGATATAGATCAAGCAGAAGGAAGTCCCTTCACTATAGGAGCTTCAGAGCATATTAATCAATATTTTAAAGGTATCATTGATGAAGTGGCAGTATACAATATATTTTTAACTGATCAAGAGGTTGAAGACTATAAATTTGGTTCTATGCCTTCTAGTATTCAAACTATTAGTCCAATGGAAAATGGTCAAGTATTTTCTCGTTACAGGATTGATTGGGCAACTGCTTTTGATATGCATGTAGAGGATACTTGTACCTTTTATTATGATTATAATCTTTGGAGCGTTAATCGTAGTATATACTTTGATAATGAGTTCAATTCAACAATAGATAGAATGTTTGTATTGAACACTTATTATGATCTTACAGGATTGAATGATCATAATGAATTTTTGTATGTTTACGATGGAAACTTACAAAAAGACATAACGACTGCTGGCTTTGTAGCTGAAAATTATACAGTTATTCATAATTCTCCTGATCCTGCAAAAGATGCATTAGGAATTTTTATTGAAGGTTATGAATTATCAGATGAAGCTCGTATGGATCTTAATTATCTAAAAGGAGATGTGATTTATAATGATGGTGTAGTAGAATTTGTCCCAGGATCGATTAATGATTTAGATAATGACGTGGGTGGTGAAGATTATAGACTAAATGTTTACTTCTGGGAGTTAGTAGATGGCGTAAATGAAACTGGAACTTTAGATAATGCTGGCATGATTCAGTATTTTGATGATATGCTTTCCACATTAAGAGAGCCTTTAGATGTTTACCTCTATAAGCAAGATAGTTTCTTCTACACTTTGGAGGTAAATGTGACAGATATTGATGATAAATTAGTACCTGAAACAACAATTACAGTTTGGAATGCTACAAATCCGACAATTTCTTGGTCTCAACAAACTGACGAGTTTGGCAAAACGGTTTTTGATCGTTTATCAAATGGAACTTACATCGTAAATGCTTCTTATACAAGATATAGTCAAACTTTAACAATAACAAATCCACAAACTATAGAACTCAACGATACCACTGTAGATACATTTGGAGTTTATAAATTAGAATTTACAAATGTAGAATTGACATCTTTAAATTTATCATTTCATAGAATTGATTCTGGTTTATTCCAAGAATATGTTATAGGAGCAAATATTACATTTACTATTGATGATGGATCTGGACCAACATTATTAGGCTCTGAATATACTGATTCTTTAGGAAATCTTATATTTCATTGGAATAATATCACCAGCTTTGGTAATATCAGTTTAACAGTAACATGGCATGGTACTCGGTATATGAATTTAGTTTGTGCTGATGATTTAGATCCAACTCCAAATGATGGAGTAATCACTCTATTATTTGATCAATATCTCGAAACAATAGTTAATGTAACTACTGGAGATACTTTTAAATCGTTCCTTTATTTAGATTCTTCCGGAACGGATGCTGTAATCGTTGGTGATACTTTTAATATTTGGGTAAATTACACATACACTCAAAATGGCTTACCAGTATACGGTAAACCAATAACTAATGGTATAGTGAATTATAACATCTTTACTAAGATTAATAACATCTTTACTAAGATTAATACGGCTACTTTATCTTTTAGTGAGACGGGTGATGGTGTATACAGTCTACTAGCTGATACCTCTAATCCCATTGAACCAGGGGGTGCCAGTTGGGTAGCAGGAGTGACTTATACAATGGAGATAATTGCTTCAAAGCCAGGC
This sequence comes from Promethearchaeia archaeon, assembly GCA_049671145.1. GTDB lineage: Archaea > Asgardarchaeota > Lokiarchaeia > Sigyniarchaeales > SOKP01 > SOKP01. The sequence continues at coordinate 5,719 of JBATUM010000171.1, read as the reverse complement.
TATATCACTAATATTACTTCCCCTTCCCCAACTTTCACACTTTTAGACAGACCTTCCAGTCTAACTCCTAATGCTAGTCAAATTCAAGTTTATTGGAATGATCTCATTACATTAGAAGTTCACTATTCTGATATATATGCTGACCCTGATCAGGATATAGATGGAGCTGATGTTGAATATTATGGTCTTGGAGTAAGTGGGGTCGCAGGATCGCTCATTCCATATGGAACAGGAGGTTTATATAGATTGGAATTAAGTAGTTCACAATTTCCTATTTATGGTGATTATTTAATTCAAATATCTGCATCGAAGCAGAACTATGAGACTAAATCGGTTATACTCCCCTTAAAGATCCTTGAAATCAATACTCGATTGAATGGATCGGCAGCTTTAATTGATACTTACGATGTATTTATCGGTACATCTAAGATATTTTACTTTGAATATACTGTGGAACAAAGTGGAACTGGTTTGTCAAATATTGATGTGAAGGAATGTGCATGGGAGAAGGAAATTGGTGGATTTGTTGTTGACAATGGAATTGTTGAGTTGAATGACTTGGGCAATGGGTACTTTGAACTTGATTTTAATACCGAAAATTTAGAAATAGCAAATTATACATTACAAGTTTCTTTTAGCGAAACTAATTATGTAAGAAGGGATGCTATCATCTTTCTTACCATTATTCCAAGAAATTTCGAGATTGGATATACAGATATAGTGTCAGTAGTATCTGGTAATGCTTTAACTTTCTCCATCTCCCTAACTGATCCAATTGATGTTATGCCTATAACTAATGCAACAGTTTATTTAATGGTAAGTGGAAATAGATATGATTTTACTGATAATGGTGATGGAACATATACCGTAGTAGTTTCAGCTTCAGTATTACCTGATGCATTTTTCACAACTGAACGATTATTAACCACTCTTAACATTGAGAAGGCAAATTATAGTGATACCACTAGAAGCATATTTATTGATGTAAAAATGACTGAAATATTCCCTGGTTTCCCCATGTTTTACTTCTTGATGCTTGTGATTGGAGTTGTGGCTGTCGTAGGAAGCTTAGTTGCATATCGCGCTATTCAGAAGGCAAGGATTCCAACTTTTGTGAAAAGAGCTAGAGAAATGAAAAACAATATAAAAGGTAAGAAAACTGTTTCTGAATCTCTTTTATATCCCTCCAAAGAAGGATTTATAGTGAAAAAGGTAGGAGATAAATGGGAAATGCTAGGATTATCATTAGGAGATATTTTAGGAGTTGAAAGAAAGAAGGGTAAACAACTCCCTGAACCAAGTGAATTTGAAGGAGGAGGATTATAAATGCCAGTAGGAATAGTTGTTATGAAATGGGATGAAAGAGTAGGTACAGAGATTTTAGCCAAATATCCAGAAGAAATTAACATTTCAGATAAAACTTTGATGCAAGTATATAGTACACATGAATATAGTGGAGAATCGGGTATGATCAGTTTAATGGTAGGATCCCTTAATATAGCTTCATATTATACAGGTCCTGATAAGGGATACTATATACTTTTACTATTAAATTTAGATGATGATCCTGATGCTTATGAAAGTGGACTAGTGGATGTTTCCAGAATAATCTTACAGAATCTTGATGAGGATGCTTATGTTCAATTAATTCCTTCACTATTTCGAAGGTTATCTGTTTATCCTACATTAAATAATGAGCAGCGCTTAGCAATTACTTATCAAGATGAAATAAAGAGAATGATCATTAATCGTTTAAGAGAAGAGGGTGTTGTGTCTAAATCAGAACTCATGGTTTGGCTTAAAGACAAATATAGACAAGGTTTCGTTGATTTAGAAGGCGTTTTAATTGAATTGATAAAACGTGACATTATAAAAGAAGCATCTGTAAAAGGAATGCCTTCAGAACTTATTTTCCTTACAAATGACCTTATAATGATGAGAGTACCTCCTGTACAACTTTTAAAGGATCCTGCTGACAGAGGATTGCCAGCTCAATTAGCAGAAGATTATCGTACCGAATCTAAAAGATTCTTTCAAAACTATCGTCCTTCGGAACAAGACAATCTTACTGTAATTGATGTTATAATTAATCCTCAAGTATACGAAACTCTCCGTTTATTAAGAACCGCAATAGTTACTCGAAATGATCTTGAAAAACTTAAAAAGAAGGGTGTAGATGATGTTGATGAGGTATTAAAGATGCTTTGGGAAAGCAAAATGATTCAAGTGTTTCAAGATGAACGGAACAATGAGTATTATGCCCTACTTTCCGATTTTTACGTTGATCTTATTTTTCCTAAATATTTGCTAAATGTTATCAAAGAAGAGTATGACAAAAAGTCAAAAGCTAGCCAGGTATTAATTGAATACTTAAGCGTACTTGAAAATTCTTACTTAGACCTAAAATCTACAGCAAAATCAAAAGAATAACTTAATTTTATTTATTTTTTTTATTTATATTTTTAAAGTCTAAATACTTAACCTATTAACTATAAATTTTTCCCAGTTTTTATTTAGGTTTTTAATAAAAATATTATTTTTCCATGGATTATTTCATTTACTATATTAAAAATTTTAAAAATTGTGATAATTTTGAATGAAAAAATTCCCTCAGAATTTGATGATTTTGATTTAGAAAATCTTTCCAAACCTAATGCTCTTCCAGAAGATATAGATTACGAGAATCACATCGTTGCTACTTATAGTGCAATGCTTCATAGAAAAATGGATGCGTTTTATATGATGCAAGCTGTTTGCATTGAACAATCAACAGGCACTTTTGTTCCTGTTCCCGCTGAAACTCCAGAACAACGAAGAAAACATGTAGCAAAAGTGATTGGATGGTGGAGAATTCCAGATTTTGAATATGAAGGTGTAGAGGAATTTTTTGGTAACCCTAAAATGCATCAATACGTAGTACAAATAGCATTTCCTTTAAACTTCAAGCCTCAATTTCCTATGCTCTTTACAACAATATATGGAAATATTTCAATGGGAGGTCCATTAAAGATGCTTGATGTTCGATTTCCAAAAGCATTTTTAAAGGAATTTAAGGGACCTAAATTTGGAGATGTGGGAATTAGGAAGATTTTAGGAGTTCAAGAACGCCCACTACTAAACAACATGATTAAACCTTGTGTATATTCTGATCCAAAAATTGGTGCGGAACTTGCTTACCAAGCGGCAGTAGGTGGCTGTGATATCATAAAAGATGATGAATTAATCGCAGATGTCGAGTTTAATCCCATCACTGAAAGAGTAACTGCTTTCATGGAAGCTTTAGATAGAGCAGATTCCGAAAAAGGCGAAAAGACTCTATATACAGTTAATATAACTGACAGAGTCGATAGAATGTTCGAGTTGGCAGATATCGTACAAGAACATGGAGCAAATGCTTTAATGGTTAATCATATTTCAACAGGATATTCTGCCATGAGGAAATTAGCTGAAGATCCTTCTGTTAAGGTACCTATTTTAGGACATATGGATCTTGCAGGAGCTTTTTATCAGGATCCTCTCAGTGGTATTTCAAGTCCCTTAATACTTGGTAAATTTGGAAGATTGGCCGGGTGTGATACAATAGTACATCCAGCACCATATGGTAAAGCGCCTACAATGGCAGATAGGTTCAAGGAAACTGCTCGGCAAATGGTTATGCCAATGCGTAATGCTCCACATATTAAAAGAACCTTACCAATGCCATCCGGTGGTATTACACCTAGTTTGGTTGAAAAATGTGTTCATGATTTAGGGAGAAACATCATGATTGGTAGTGGTGGTGGAATTCACGCTCACCCAGATGGTCCTACTGCAGGGGCAAAAGCATTTAGACAAGCGATTGATGCTGTAATGAATGGTATTTCTGTAAGAGATTATGGTAAAGAACATAAAGAATTAGGTACCGCACTAGGGTTGTTTGGTGTCGGTAAAAAGACTGAATTTACTTCAGTATAAATTTATTTTTTATTTTCTTCTTTTTTTAATTTATTCAAATCTCTCGACAAGATATCGTTTTAAAATTAACTCTATTTCGGGTTTAAAATCAGTTGGTTTTATATAATTAACAATTTTATTACCGCATAGATCTAGATATTCTAGATTAGGAAAACTTTGAAGAAAATTGAGATTTTTCAAATCCTTGAGTTTATTATTTGATATCATTAAGTGAGTCAGCGAGTTAAGATCTTTTAATTTATTTATATCTTCAATTTGATTATTTGAGAGATCCAATTTCTTGAGGTTTCTTAAAAGATTTAATCCTTCTATTTCAGATATACTTGAAATATTATTTTTCCATCCCCAAGGTGTTCCCTTAACCTCGTATTCTAAATAATCTGATAAATCTAATTCTTCTACTAGTAAATTTTTTGGATTTATTTCAAAATATACATTAGGAAGCTTCTCTGATAACTGTTTTATTGTTAAAAAATTAATAATTATTTCTGAGATATGACTATGGGAAAATCTTTCCAATTTGCTCTTTTTAAGTAATCTCTTTATACCCGTTTTAAACTTTTTATTTTCATATCTCCTCTCAAGATTAAGGTAATTAACTTTTCTTATTTTTTTTAACTCTTCTATCAAAATTTTTTTAGATTCAGTATTTTCAACTTTAGCTAACGTTTTTATTAAAGCAACTAAACATTTATAAGAGGTTTCATGTTTAACTGCCCATTTTATAGGCGGTAACACTCTCTCTTGATAATTGAGGAAGAGATAATTAAGAGCAGAATTTCTTAACTCCGGATTTATATCAGAAACAAATAAATTTTCAATTATTTTAAAGATTTTTTCATCCTTAGCTCTAATCCTATCTAATACTTCAATAGACTCTAATCTCAATAGATCCTCATCAGAATTTTCAATAATTGATAATAACAGATCAATTGAAGATTTTTTATCTAAATCGTTATTATTTAGCTTCTCATAGATTTTTTGAGGCGTAAGATTCATGTTTTAAATATTCGAAGTATAAATCGTATAGTTTCAAATAATAAAAGATATTAAAAAATAAAAGAATTAAGATAATCGTGTTTCAATAATAGTTTTATTTTCAAATTCAATGCATAACTACCAAATATTTTCTCTCTAATAATGATCTAGATTAAATTAACATCTAATATCTGAATTATTTAAACTTCCTTTCTGGAACATGTTTAATAACATCTTTTACAGAAGTTTTTAATTTATTGAAAGGGCGCAGATTACCAGAAAAGGGTGTATCTATTCCATGATATAAATAGGGCTCAATTTTCTTCTCAACTAACTCAATCTTTTTTAAATTTCCCTCAGATAAAAATGAGAGAAAATAGTCGTGTTGATACCTTTTAAACGTTAAAAATCGGTATTTTTGAAAGCTTAACTTCACAGCTATCCATCTAGGGTAAGAGCCAGTGTTACCTAACGTATTAGCTGCGATAGCTTCAATCTTAGCTGTTAATAAAGATTCCTTCATTTCAATTTCTTCAGCTGGATTATCATATTGACCAGGTACATCCACATTTAGTTTCCCTTCTTCATCTAATAGGAGCGATATTACACCTATCGACATTGAAGATAATCCTAAATAATCAACTCTAATCCAATCTTCTACATAAGGGATCTCTTGATCTGTGAATACTTCTTGTAAACTTAGATATTCATTTAACATGAATTTAACAAGTCCCTTAAATTTATGGTCAATATTCCGTTTTTCAAGTTTTGGTAAATTATCCACATC
>JBATUM010000170.1:0-39917 GCA_049671145.1 Promethearchaeia archaeon | reverse complement strand
ACCTGGTATTGCAGAGGGAAAAGATAACTTTTTAGCGGTTTTACCATTTTATCATATCTATATGTGTTTTGTCATGAACGCTGTAGTTCATTTGGGAGATACGCTTACTTGTGTATTCAATCCTCGAGAGACACATGAAATTATTGAGGCTGTAGAAACCACAAAAGTTACTGTTTTTCCAGGTATTGCTCCTTTATATAACAATATAAATAATTATGAGGGTATAGAAAAACATGATTTATCAAGTATTCGATATTGCTTTAGCGGAGCTGCACCTTTACCAGATGATGTAAGAAAGAAGTTTGAAAAATTATCAGGAGCTAAAGTTAGAGAAGTTTATGGTTTAACTGAAATGTCTCCTGCTGTGACCGCAAATACGTTTGATGATAACTTCAAATCAGGAACTGCGGGGATGCCTTTACCAAATACAGAAGTTAAAATAGTTAGTGAAGAGGGGAAGGTTCTTGGTATAAATGAAGTCGGAGAATTATGGGTTAATGGCCCACAAATGATGAAAGGATACTATAAACGACCTGAAGAGACAAAAAATACAATTATTGATGGATGGTTAAGAACGGGGGATATGGCATTAATGAATGATGATGGTCGAATAATGATAAAAGAACGACTAAAAGATATGATTAAGTATAAGGGGCATTCAGTTTATCCTACAGAAGTTGAAGATTTACTATTTTATAATGATACTATTGAAGATTGTGCTGTTGTTGGAATTATAGACAAAGAAGGAAACGAGAACATAAAAGCATTTATCGTGTTAAAAGATGAATTTAATGGGCAGGTTTCAGAACAAGACATTATTGATTGGTCAAAGAAAAACATGGGATTTGAGAAATACCCCCGATTCGTGGAATTTATCGATGAAATTCCAAAAACTATTGTTGGAAAAATACTTCATCGGGAATTAAGAGAAAAAGAAGCGGAAAAATAAGCTTTTTTTGTATTAATTTTTTATTAAAAAAATTTTTTATTAAACATTTTGATTTTCTTTCAAATTATTTAGAATTATTAGTAAATCCAGTGTTTAGTTTATGAGAAATTATCAATACTCTTTTATGTTCACTTTTTTTTATTTATTTTAGAAAAATGAAAAAAGCTACATTTGGTGCGGGTTGCTTCTGGGGTGTAGAAGCAAGATTTAGGAAGGTTAAAGGTGTAATAGACGCTGTTGTTGGGTATTCTGGAGGTAAAACGAAAAACCCAACTTATAAAGCTGTTTGTACAGATAAAACAGGTCATGCTGAGGTTGTCCAAGTTACCTATGATCCTTCAATTGTATCCTATGAGGAATTATTAGAAGTCTTTTGGAATATTCATAATCCTACAACTCTTAATCGTCAGGGTTGGGATATTGGTACTCAATATCGATCAGTAGTATTTTATCATAGTGAAGAACAAAAAGAAAGAGCTTTAAAATTAAAAGAAAAGCTCGACAAGTCTGGTAGATATAAAAATCCTATAGTAACTGAGATAACACCTGCTTCAGAATTTTATAGAGCAGAAGAATATCATCAACAGTATCATGAGAAAAATAAGAAATAGCGTTATTCATACTCATTATATTAACTTCTAATTTTTTCAAAATTTTGGCTATGCAAAAAAATTGATTTTATTCATAACCAATTAATAAAAGTACTTATTTTATCGAGGGTATAATTATAATCTATGCTAAACCATCGATTAATTGATCCTCCACGTGAGCCAGAAAAGTTTGTTAAGACTGCAATAAAATTTCTTCAGAAACATTCTAAAAAAAAAAGGGTGTTTTGTGCTCTTTCTGGTGGAGTAGATAGTTCTTGTACATATCTTTTGTTGAAGAAAGCAGAAGTTGATACTCTCCCTGTTTTTATCGATCATGGCCTTATGAGAATGATTAGGGGTAAAGAGGAAAGAGAATATCTAAAAAAATTGTTTCCAGAAATCATTATTGTCGATATTCGCAAAAAATTTTTACCAAAAATTTTTGGAGAGGGTGATGCTGAAAACAAGAGGAAACTATTCAAAAATGCATATTCTGATACAATCAGTAGTGTAATTAAGGAAGAAAAGTGTGATCTACTTGCTGATGGAACCATCTTGCCTGATATCGAAGAAAGTTTTGGTGTTAAAATCTCAGATTTAAAAGAAACCATGTCACTTGAGGAAGAAATAAATTTAAAAGCAAAAAATATCCAAGGATTTGTAAAAAGCCAACATAATGTAGAAATTGAATATGAGGTTGAGGCGACAATTCAGCCAGTAGCAAGCCTTACCAAATATGAGATTAGGAAGATTCTTGAATATTTAAAGATGCCCCAAGAATTAGTATATAGGAAAGCTTTTCCAGGCCCAGCATTATCAGCTAGAATTATAGGATCCGTAACAAATGAAAATTTAGCCTTTGAAAAAAAAGTACATGATATTGTAGAAAGTAATGTAGATGATTACTATATCGAGAAATATAATAGGCCAATGATAATAAACGAAAAGGGAGAACAAGAACCATTTCAAGTATTTGCTGCTATTAGTGAAGATATTTTTAATAGAAAAGTTACTGGAATAGTTAATGGAAAAAGAACTTATGAACTCCCCTTATGTGTTAAAGGAAAATGGGATTATTCAAAACTCACTGATTTAGCGTCTCAATTAAAAGGATATTCTAGATTACTTTATGAGCTTGAAACTGATAAAAAAGGTGTATATGACGTAATAATTAGATCTGTAAACAGTAAAGATGCAAGAACAGCAACTATTACAAATCTACCATTTGAATTAATAGAAAAATTGAAGATATTGCTAAAACAAATTCCCGATGCTAAAAACATTTATATAGATATTACTCCTAAACCCCCCGCTACTATAGAATATGTATAAGTATCTTTTTTTTTCTCATAATGAATTTTGTAAACTTTACCAGAAAAAAGATTGTAAAAGTTATCAAGATAAAGAGAATCTAATAAGATTTGCGATCTTAATTAATTTGGGGGACGAATTTTTTAATTAAATTGCTTAAAAATTCTTAAAACAAATATGATTAGATTCGCTAAAAATTCATTACTTTTTTTTTAATTTCGATCATAAATTGATTTACACTTTCCCTTTTGCTATTTTTATTAGATTTCAATCATAAACTTATTTTAAGTGATAGAGAGTAATAATTTTTTCAAAATAATTTTTGTTTTTCATAAGTAATGATCAGGATCCGCTACTTTTTTTAGTAATAGTTAATATTTCAATGAATCAATATCTTATTTTTTTATTATTTATTTACATTTTATCACCATTTTAGGTGAATGGGTTGATCGTGTCTGCTCTCGTTATTATGAGATCATGATCACATAATTGGTAAAATTGATCACCATTTAAATATCTTCATTCATTATTTTTATTTAGGTGATTAAAAAAAATGGCATATACAAATTTTACAAATGAAATGGTTGATAGAGCGGAAAAGAATTTTAAAAATATTAAAGAATCAATCAAAGGTCTTTATGATATCCTCAATATCTGCCTCCCAGATGACCAGGTTTATCTAGAGGCGGGTCAAGAGAACATAGAAGGTTTATATAAAAACATCATAGAGTTAATATTAAATGATTACGGATTAAGAAAAATAGTAAAGAAAATAAAATCCGCTGAATTAGACGTTAATATTACTCTAGATGAATTAATGATTGAAGAAGAACTATAAAAGATTTTTTTTCCATTTCTTTTTTTATTAAATTATTGCTTTATCATGCTTAATGCAAAATTTTAGCTCTCGATTTCAATTTTTGTAGTTTAATTTGATAATCTGGACATATTTTATAATCAGGAAAATTGCATAAAGTTTGGGATTTGGGAAGGTTACACGAGTAAGAAAATGGACAAGTTAATAAACTGCTTTCAATATCAAAATCTGATTGAGTTATTATAATTCCTCACTCCTTTCATCACTTTATTGGCAATATATATGATTTAATAATCAAATTATTGCTTAAGTGAATTTAAAAAGAAGTGAGTATGGGAAATTTTTAATTTTTGTTGCTTTATTAAGCTTTTGTAGTTCGCACTTTATAAAAATTTTATAATATAATATTAAAAAGGACGAGTTTTGAGGTTATATTCATCCAGAAACTAAACAAAGTGCATGTAGGAAGTGCGTTAATAGCGATCCAACCCTTCTCTAATTAAAATGCTTATTTTTAAAAGCAAAAGGGTAAATGAGAGGGAAATGTGAAGTGCCACATATTCCCTGAAATCGAAATCCAGTGAAGCAACCAAAGATGGATAAAAGTGTAGGGTTAGGTAGAAAATTTGTGATCGATATATTTCATTATAAAATTATTTAAAGCCCAATAAAATCGTTATTCAAACTTATTTGCTAACCTTATCTAATTCTTTCGTTTCTTCATGAAAAAGATGACCAAATAATGACTTTAATCTCCATAAGAATTTATGAATTATGTATAATAAAAAATCCATTATAATACCTCCTTTAGCATTTTTACTAAACTGTAAAAAAATTATTATTTAAATATACTCAAATCGATAATCCAATTACTTTTATTTTAAATACTCAAATAATAGTAGATTTTTCTTATCATCTTTTTATACGATTATTATTATTTTTAAACTCAATAAATTAAATTATATTTTTTGATTAATTTCGATCGTAATTATTTTGATTGAATTTCAATCAAAAACTCATTATTGATGTCGGGAAATAATATCTTTTCTTTAGATTGCATTTAATATTCGAAATTAATGATCCCCTTTGATCTTTTTTTTTAAAAAAAATGTGATTTATTTATTTGATTTTATGCAAAATGTAGAATTATTAACATTATAGATCATTTTTTCGTTATCATATATGATTTAGATCATATATATATTGGCTTTTCTCCATAATGGAGCATTATTGATTTCTATAATATCATTTTGCGATTTATTGACATATATTGATCACATATTCAAACGGAAATGGTTAAAATGATCAACATTTAAATACTAGTTTATCTAATATGATCATTAGTGAAAAAGAAAATTTTTCACATTTTAAAAAATACTAATAGGAAGTGAAGAAGTTTGTGTAATTCATGCAAGTGTGATAATTATTATCAATGTTCAATAGTAGGGTATATAAATTCTCCAGGATTCTGTTGCTCTAAATGTGAAGGATACAATGAGGAACTAACTTGCTTAAAAGCAAGATTTAATTATGAAATGATAGTTCCAAAAACTGTGATTAAACACCCAGATAAGACTATAATAATTCCAAATGAATAAAATAGTTGGAAAAATCATGTGTAATAATTGCAATTGCGACAATTATGAAAAGTGCTCGATAGTAGGATTTATGCCAATTGGATTTTGTTGTTCCAATTGTGATCTCTATAACGAGGAACATACCTGCTTAAAAACGAAAACTAAACATCTAGCTCACCGTGGATTGAGTGGGAAAGAATCAGGAGAGGAAATAATACCAATAAGTTCTTCAATTGAGGATGGCCTTTTAAAGGTAATAATCAAGAAGAAAGATGAGAAGATACCTATCTACATTGATCTCCAAAAACATTTAGAATAATATTAATTAATATTTTCAAATCTATAAATGTATATCGGGATTAATGTAAGAATTTCAAAATTTTTTTTGCTTTTTTGTAAGTTTACAAAAATAATATTGGAAAATTGATGAGAAAAGTTATTAAAGTTATTTATAAAATTTATATAAGTTATATAATTTACAAAACTAAAGAGATTTACATAACTAAAAAGATTAAAATGGGAGATTGACATGAGTGTCATAAACTTTGATTTTAGAAACGAAATCATTAACCATAATGCTTCTTTAAGTTATTGTTATCAATGTTCAACGTGTTCTGGAGGATGTCCTGTAGCTTTACTTACAAATGGGAAATATAATCCTAGAAAAATAATTGAAGAAGCTATCTTAGGATTCCAAGATAAATTAGTAGAAAGCCAAGATCCTAATCCTTGGTTATGTTCTACTTGTCAAAAATGCGTAGAGCTATGTCCTCAGAAAGTAGAATTAACAGAGATTTTTACTTTAATTAAAAATAAATGTTTTGAAAAAGGTAAAATTCCTGAAGCATTTGTAGCTCAAGCTCAAGCAGTATTAGAAAATGGAGTTGCTATTCCTTATTCTAAAGCAATATTAACTAGACGTGAAAAACTTAAGCTTCCACAAATAAAGACAGCCTCATTAGAAGAGATAAAATCCTTGCTTAAAGAAACCAATTTCGAAAAAAATCTATTAAGGAAGGTTTGATAAATAATGGCATTTGATTTATTTTTAGGTTGTGTTATACCAGCAAGATTACCATATTTAGAGGTATCTTCCAGGAAAATATTCGAGAAACTTGGCATAGAACTGCATGATGTTGATGGATTTAGCTGTTGTCCAGATCCAACTGGAATTGAGCAAATAGATCATAATGCATGGTTAGCTTTAGGAGCAAGAAATCTAAGCTTGTGTAATAATAATGGTGGAGTAATTTCGTTCTGCTCTGGATGTGTTGAGACACTAAAAGGAGTAAATTATTATATCAATAAGGATCTTACTGTTAAAAAAGAAGTGAATAGATATTTACAAAAAATAGGGAAAGTGTATGAAGGAAAAACAGAGGTAAAACACTTTGCCCAGGTTCTTTATGAAAATATTGAAAAAGTAGAAAAAAATGTTGAAAAACCCCTTGAAGGATTTAAAGTCGCTATACATTATGGTTGCCATTATTTACGTCCTTCAGAAATTATTGAATGGGATGATCCATTTGAACCTACGACGATTGATGAAATCGTAAAAGTGCTAGGAGCAGAATCTGTGGACTATGATTTGAAAATGGAATGTTGTGGTAATCCTGTTGAGAAATCAGATAAAGATTTATCTCTTGCTATGATTGATAACAAATTAAAAGCAATTTATGAAGCTGGAGCTAATTGTGTTGTTGTAGTGTGTCCAGCATGTTATCAACAATTTGAATTTAATCAAAGAGAGCTTAATAAACAAAAGGGTTCTCAATATAATATACCAATTTTTTATTTATCTGAATTGGTTGCAATAGCATTTGGATTTAAACCAGATGAATTAGGATTTAATTTTCACAGAATTAAACCGAATGTTTTATTTGAAAGTATTGGATTTGAAGTTTAAATTTTACAAAAATAAATTATTAAAATATTAATTTAGAGGAGGTTAAATTTGATGGAATCCTCAAAAAGTGTTTTAGTTATAGGTGGAGGTATTGCAGGAATTCAAGCAGCCTTAGACTTGGCTGATATGGGAATCCATGTTGATATGGTTGAAAAGAATCCTTGTATTGGAGGAAAAATGGCACAATTAGACAAAACTTTTCCTACTAACGATTGTTCTATCTGTATCTTAGCTCCTAAATTATCAGAATGTTATAGGCATCCAAATATTACCCTTTATTCCTATTCAGAAGTTCAGAAAGTAGGAGGTGAAACTGGAAATTTTTCAGTTGAAATATTGAAACGAGCTCGTTATGTAAAGGAGGATGAGTGTATTAATTGTGGGCTTTGCGCTGAAAAATGTCCAATGAGAGTAGAAGATGTTTTCGATCGTCAGTTAAGGAAAAGAAGAGCAATTTATATGTATTATCTTCAAGGAGTTCCAGCGATTATGACAATAGATAAGGAGAAATGCTTATGGTTTACGAAAAGTGCCTGTAGAATATGTGAAAAGGCATGTGAAAGAGATGCAATTGATTTTGAACAAGAGGATCAGATTATAAAATTAGATAATATAGGTTCTATTATAATAGCTGCAGGCTATAACCTAATTGAAGATACGAATAAAGAACTATTAAGGAATTATGGATATGGAAAATTCAGAAATGTGGTTACAGCATTAGAATTTGAACGATTAGAATGTGCTTCAGGACCTCAAGAAGGTCATATTAAAAGATTTTCTGATGGAGAGCCTCCAAAGAAAATTGCTTTTCTCCAGTGTATTGGTTCAAGAACGGATAAGATAGAGAAATATTGTTCATCTATTTGTTGCATGTATACCACAAAAGAAGCTATGATTGCATATGAACATAATAATGAATTAGAATCATATGTATTTTATATAGATATGAGAGCTGGAGGGAAAGGTTTTCAATCATTTCTCCGAAGAGGAGAAGCAGAATCCAATATTCATTATATTAAAAGCAAAATTGCTGAAGTTAACATAGATAAAAAAGAAAATCCAATAATAGTGTATGAAGATTTAGATACAGGTGAGATTAAAGAAATGAAATTTGATATGGTTGTTTTAGCCACATGTATTGTTCCACCACAAGGGATTGAGAAGTTAGCAGAAATATTAGGCTTAGAATTAAATAAATATAATTTTATTAAGACTCCTCCTTTTATCCCTGTAGAGACAAGCAGAGATGGAATCTTTACATGTGGATGTATACACGAACCAATGGATATTCCGCGTTCTGTCGCTGAAGCAAGCGGTGCAGCTGCAAGAGCTGCAGAGATAATTAGGGGAGGTTAAAGTTATTATGTCAGTAGAAGAGAAGAAGGATGAAGGAGTTAGAGTAGGTGTATTTATCTGTCATTGTGGCTCAAATATTGGGGGGTTTATTGATTGTAAAAAGTTAGCTGAATATGCAGGTACTCTGCCTAATGTTACCCATAGTGAGGATAATTTATACACCTGTTCTGAAACTGGTTTAACAAGTATTAAAAATGCAGTAGAGGAACATAACTTAAATAGAGTTGTAGTTGCATCTTGTACACCAAGAACTCACGAACCATTATTCCGTGATTGTGTTTCTGAAGCCGGTTTAAACAAATATCTATTCAATTTTGTCAATATTAGAGATCAATGTACATGGGTTCATATGAAGGAACCCGAAAGAGCTTATGAGAAAGCAGTGGATCTCGTAAGAATGGGAGTAGCTAAGGCAGCAAAACTTGAACCACTTGATATGATAAAAGTTGATATAAACCCTTCCGCATTGGTAATAGGTGGAGGAGTAGCGGGAATGAGTGCTGCCCTTAGTTTAAGTCGTCAAGGATTTGAAACTTATTTAGTTGAGAAGGAAAATAAGTTAGGTGGGAGACTAAATTCACTTTATAAATTATTCCCTTACGATATTGAAGCATCAGAATTTGTAGACAAGCTTATTTCTAACGTTCAAAGTGCTAAAAATCTAGAAATTCTTACTTCATCAGAGGTTAGAAATATTGATGGTTTTGTAGGTAACTTTGACGCAGAAATAGATGTGAATGGAAATATCCGAGAAATAAAAGTTGGAGCGATTATTGTAGCAGTTGGTTCTTCTATTTTAGATCCTAAAGGTTTATTTAATTATGATGGAAAGAAGTGTATAACCCAGTTTGAGTTAGAGCCAAAATTAAAAAATAACGAAATAACTGCTAAAGATATTGTTATGATTCAATGTGCAGGCTCTCGAAATGATGAAAGACCATATTGTTCAAGTGTTTGTTGTATGTCAGCACTAAAAAATGCACTTATTATAAAAGAACAAAATCCAGAAACTCATGTTACAATATTATTCAGGGATTTATATACTCCTGGAACAGATTATGAAGATTATTATAGGAGAGCTAGAGAAAATGGGATTATTTTTGTTAAATATGATAAAGATAAGCTACCAAATGTAGAAGAAAATCAGGTTAAAGTGTATAATGAATATATTGGGGCTGAAATGGTAATCCCTTATGATCTTTTAATATTAAGTACACCATTAGTTGCAAATTCAGATAATAAAGATCTTGCCCAGTTGTTAAAAGTTCCAACAGAAGCGAATAATTTCTTTTTAGAAGCACATGTTAAACTCCGACCTAGTGATTTTGCAACGGATGGAGTATATATAGGAGGTGCTGCAAAATGGCCTGTGGATATTGCAGAAGCTATAACTCAAGGTTATTCTGCTGCATCAAGAGCTAGCACAATATTATCTCATAAGGAGATTGAAGTTGAAGGGGCAACTTCAAGCTTGCCTGAATTCAATAAGGCATTATGTACCGGTTGTGAGGTTTGTGTTAAAGTTTGCCCATTTAATGCAATTATCAAGAATGAGAATGATGAAATTGAAATTATTGAAGCTTTATGTAAGGGCTGTGGAGTTTGTGGGGCAACTTGTACTAATCAAGCAATTGTGATTAGGCATTTTACAGATGATCAAATTATTTCAGAAATATTAGCTTGTGGAGGTCAATAATTATGAGTTTTGAACCAAGACTTTTAGGATTTTTATGTAATTGGTGTTCTTATGCGGGTGCAGATTTAGCGGGAGTAAGCAGAATACAATACCCTCCAAACATGAGAGTGATTAGGGTTATGTGTAGTGGCCGAGTTGATCCCAAATTTGTTATACAAGCTCTTGAATTAGGACTAGATGGCGTTTATGTTATGGGGTGCCATATTGGAGATTGTCATTATTTAGAAGGAAATTATGAAGCCGTAAAGAAATTTGAAATGACAGAAAAATTTCTAAATCTTATAGGACTTAATGATAGAATTCGATTAGATTGGGTTTCAGCTTCAGAAGGACAAAGATTTAGTGAAGTTGTTACGAAATTTGTAAATGATATTAAAGAACTTGGTCCTTCACCACTTAGTGGAGAAAATCCTGATGAAGAACTTCTTGAAAAAGTTAGAGCTATAAAAATGGCTGTCTCTAGCAACAGAATGAGAGCATTAGTAGGGAGACAAAGAAAATTAACTGAAGAAGAAAATGTATATGGAGAAAAGTATCCAGAGGAGAAATTTAACGAATTGATGGATCTCGCAGTAAAGGAAGAATATGAACGCCATCTGATTTTGCTAACTTTAGAAAAATATTCTAAATCTGTAAAAGATCTAGCTAAACAATTAGATATTGAACCTAGTATTGTATTAGAGCATATGTTAGTTTTAAAGTCGAGAAGTCAAGTTGACTTTGGAGAAATTATTGGAAATACACCCATTTTTATAAGGATATAGGAGGGATAAAAAAATGGAAAAAGTAGGAGCTGTTATGGTTGTAGGTGCGGGTATTGGGGGTTCTCAATCAGCATTAGATTTGGCAGATTCAGGTTATAAGGTTTATTTAATTGAGTCAACTACCAGTATTGGAGGGGTAATGGCACAGCTTGATAAAACTTTCCCAACAAATGACTGTGCTATGTGTATTGTAAGTCCAAAATTAGTTGAAACGGGACGTCACCAGAACATAGATTTGAGTATAAATTGTAGAATATTAGACGTCTCAGGAGAAGCTGGTAATTTCACTATAAAGATTTTAAAGAAAACATTATATATAAACCCAGATAAATGTACTGGATGTGGAGTTTGTGGTCAAGAATGTCCTGTTGAAGCAATTGATACATTCAACGAAGGTTTAGCAAAATATGCTGCAACATCGGTTAAATATCCACAAGCAGTACCATTAGTATATGCTATTAATAAGGATTGTTGTATCGGCTGTGGAATATGTCAAGGAGTATGTAAAGCTAAAGCAGTAGAATATGAGAGAGAAGATGAAGAAGTAGAAATAAACGTAGGGGCAATAATTTTAGCTCCGGGTTTTGACGAATATATTCCAAAAGAAGCAAATTTATATGGATATGGGAAGTATAAGAATGTGGTAACAAGTATAGAGTTTGAACGTATCTTAAGTGCTAGTGGACCATATGCTGGTAGAGTTTTGCGTCCTTCAGATGGCGACATTCCAGAAAAAGTAGCCTTTCTCCAATGTATTGGGTCTCGTGATTATACCGGAAATGGGCAACCTTATTGTTCTTCAGTATGCTGTATGTATACAGCTAAGGAAGCTGTAATTGCTCATGAGCATATGCATCAGATTAAACCGACGATCTTTAGCATGGATGTAAGAGCCTATGGAAAAGATTTTGATAAATATATCATTAGAGCCCAAGAAGAATATAGTGTTCAATATATAAGAAGTCGTATCTCATCTATTAAAGAAGTACCAGAAACGAAGGACTTGAGAATAAGATATGAAACTGAAGATGGAAAAGTAATGGAAGAAGACTTTCATATGGTCGTCCTTTCTGTTGGATTAAATCCTCCTGATGATGCAAAATATCTCGCTGAAAAGTTTGGTGTGGAATTAAACGAATTTGGTTTTGCTAAAACTGATAAATTTAATCCTGTTCAAACATCAAGGCCTGGTATTTATGCGTGTGGAGCATTTTCATCCCCTAAAGATATTCCTGACACAGTGACCCAAGCCAGTGCAGCTGCTGGTTGTGTTAATCAACTTTTATATGAAAAACGAAGCACTTTAATAACAGAAAAGACACTACCTCCTGAAATTTTTGTAAATGGTCAGCCGCCTAGAATTGGTGTATTTGTCTGTCATTGTGGAATTAATATTGGAGGATTTGTAGATGTTCCAGAAGTGACAAAATATGCGAGCACTCTTCCAAATGTAGTTTTAACAGATCGTAATCTATATACTTGTTCAGCAGATACTCAAACAATAATAAAAGATAAGATAAAAGAATATCATCTTAATCGTGTTATAGTTGCATCATGTACTCCTAGAACCCATGAACCATTGTTTCAAGAAACTATTAGAGAAGCCGGTTTAAATAGGTATTTATTTCAAATGGCAAATATTAGAGATCAATGTTCTTGGGTACATATGAACGAACCAGAAAAAGCTACAGAAAAAGCAAAAGATTTAGTAAGAATGGCAGTAAACAAAGCCAGAGAAATAGAACCCATTGAAAGAATTAGATTACCAGTTACTTCTAAGGCTCTCGTTGTCGGAGGGGGGATAAGTGGTATGGTGGCTGCTCTTAATTTCGCTAGTCAAGAATTCGAAACATTTCTAGTTGAAAAACAAGAAGAATTGGGAGGTTTTGCCCGAAATATATATCACACACTTGAGGGAGGCAATGTTCAAGAATTTTTAGCTGATTTGATTAACAAGGTAAAATCGAATAAATCCATTCATACATATACAGAAGCAGAAATTGAAAATATCGATGGTTATATCGGCAATTTCAAAACTTCAATTATTCACGGTAAGAATAAAGAAAGAGTAGAGTTTGAACATGGAGTAGTTATTGTTGCAACAGGAGCAAGAGAATACCAACCTAAAGATTATCTTTTCGGACAAAATGATAATGTAATCCTACAGTCTGAATTTGAGAAGATTATAAACTCTACAGATAAAATAAAGAATAAAAAGTCAATTGTAATGATTCAATGTGTAGGCTCGAGAAATGAAGAACATCCCTATTGTAGTAAAATGTGTTGTGCTGAAGCAATTAAGAACGCCTTATTAACTAAAGAAAAAAATCCAGATGTAGAAATAACGGTTTTATTCCGAGATATTCGGACTTATGGATTTAAAGAAAAATACTACCGAAAAGCACGCGAGGCAGGAATTATATTCCTCCGATATGATGAGGATAATCCCCCTAAAATAGTTCCAGAGGATTCAGTATTAAAAATTGAGGTTACAACTCCAAGAAATGAAAAAATCAATATTAACTCTGATTTATTGGTTTTAAGCGTTGGAATATATTCAGACAGAGAGGAAAATGAGGAGCTGGCCAAGATGTTAAAAGTTCCTCTTAATGACGATAATTTCTTTTTAGAAGCGCACGTTAAACTACGCCCAGTAGATTTTGCTACTGAGGGTGTATTTGTAGCAGGTTTAGCACATTGTCCAAAGACAATTGAAGATTCTATTTCCCAGGCGAATGCTGCAGTTTCAAGAGCCTGTACTATACTATCAAAAGATGAAATAGAGGCTGAAGGTAAGACTGCTATGATTATTCCAGAACGTTGTATTGGATGTGGTATGTGCATAGAAAATTGTGCGTATAATGCGATCGAGTTAATTGATGACCGAAGATTTGGGAGAGTTGCTCAAATTAACCAAGTATTATGTAAGGGTTGTGGTGCTTGTTCAGGCAATTGTAGATGTGCTGCAATAGATGTGTTAGGTTTCACGGGTGAACAAGTATTTGCAATGATAACTGGGAGGTGCTAAAAAGATGGCAACACAAACAAAACAAGAAGAAAGCTTAAATGATGAATGGGAACCTAAAATTTTAGCATTCCTATGTAATTGGTGTTCCTATGCCGGAGCAGATTTAGCGGGAGTTAGTAGGATTCAATATCCTCCTAGTATTAGAGTTGTAAGAGTTCCATGTTCTGGTAGAGTAAACCCTTACTTTATTATTAAGAGCTTAATGGATGGTTGGGATGGGGTTGTTGTTTCAGGATGTCATCCCGGAGATTGCCATTATCTTACAGGAAATTTAGTAGCAAGAAGACGATTTGCCATTTTAAAAGAATTATTAGAATTCTTTGGCATAGAACCAGGAAGAGTTAATTTTATGTGGGCTTCTGCTGCTGAAGGTGAACGTTTTGCCAACTTAATTAAAAAAGCAACAAAAATCGTTAAAAAATTAGGACCGAATAGAAAATTTGAAAAGAAATGGTGATGATATTGGGAATTGAGACAGAGAATAGGGAAATTGAAAAATCAATGAGAGAAACTGCACGAACTCTACTCAAGGAGAAAAAGATAGATGTAATTATTGGATATACGAACGGGACAGTTCCTTTAAGTTCTGCACCAATAATAATAACTAAAGAAGAAGATGTTGAAAAATTAATTTGGAATAATCTATGTTATATTAATTTGGCTAAATATTTGGTGCCTCGAATTCCTCAGCTTATTGATCCTGAAAAAGGAGATTTGAAAGTAGGAATAGTATCTAAAGGTTGTGTTGGTAGAGCATTAATTCACTTATCAGTTGAAAAGCAAATTAATCTTGAAAATATCAAGATGATCGGAATTCCTTGTAATGGTATAATTAATCGAAAAAGAATTGAAAAGGAGATTGGTGAAAAAGAAATTTTAGAGGTTGTTGCTTCTGGTAACGAAATAATCGTGAAGGGAAAGGACTTTGAACAGAAGTTTTCTTTTGAAGAGTATATTAATGAATTATGTAAAGCATGTAAAGTTAAATCTCCTCCTGTACTTGCGGAATTAGCGGAAACTTGTGCTGGGGAATGCCAAGAAATAAGTTCCATAGACGAAAATTTTGAAGATTTAATGGAATTTGAATCAAAAACAATTGAAAAGAAATGGGACTATATTAAAGATACATTAGAGACATGCACTAGATGCTATGCTTGTAGAGAGGCATGTCCCATGTGTTATTGTAATTTATGTTTTGTAGATCAAAATAAACCGGTTTGGTTTGAAAAAACAACAGAGATATCTGACATAATAGCGTTTCATCTCGTTCGTGCGATGCATTTAGCAGGTCGCTGTGTAGCATGTGGAGCTTGTAGTAGTGTCTGTCCAATGGGAATTGATTTAAATTTAATTACAAGGAAATTGGAGAAAATCGTAAAAGAAAGATTTAATTTTACGTCTGGTATTGATTCCAATAAAATGCCACCCATGATGGATTTTAGGATGGATGATGCCGAAGAGTTTATGTTAGAAGAAGATTAAAAAGGTGGTTAAAAATAGAGCTCAAAATTTTAATGAAAAACGAAATTGGGAAGTTATATATTGAATTAGGTGAAGAATTCAATTTCTATGCACCGATTAAGGAAAAGGGTAATTTAGTATTTAAAAAGGTATTAAATCCTGATGATATTGTATTAGATTATTTTAATTCTAAGGTACCTCCAAAAGAAATATTATTTCCAAAAATGGAAGTACTTTTTGAATATAAAACTGACGGTAAGGATGTTACTGAGATTATTGAAAGAACTGATTTAGATGAGAGAAATATAATATTTGGCATAAGACCATGTGATGCACATAGTTTTGTCCTTTTAGAAAATTTTTTTGCTTTTGGAGATGTTCAGGATGAGATTTTTTTGAAGAAAAGGGTAAATTCGATAGTTATTGGAATTGGTTGCAATGCTCCAAAAAGTACATGTTTTTGTACCTCAATAGAGGGACATCCATTTATGAAAGATGATATGGATATCTTCTTAGTAGACTTAGGTGAGAAATATTTAGTTGAGGGAGTAAGTGAGAAGGGAAAGGAATTAATGAACAGATGGAAATGGCTTTCAGATGCCGACAAACAAGATATAAAAAAGGCAGAAGAGTTATCTAAACAGGCAGAAGAATCTTTTGAGACTAAATTGGATTTAAAGGATATAGATAAAATACTTGATCCTAATTTTGAGCATCCAATTTGGGCAGAGATTAGTGATATTTGTATCGGATGTGGAACATGTTCCTTTTTATGTCCTACATGTACTTGTTTTGATGTAATTGATGAAAATGATCAGTATAATAACAGAGGCCGACGAATTAGGATTTGGGATACATGTCAGTTCTGCTTATATTCACTTCATACAAGTGGTCATAATCCACGAGATAGCTGTATTGAACGTTGCAGAAATAGAATATTGCATAAATTTTGCTATTATCCTGAAAATTATGATAGGTTAGGATGTGTTGGATGTGGTCGATGTATTCAACTCTGCCCTGTTAATAACGATCTTAGGGCGATTATTGAAAAGGTTAATAATATTAAGAAAGAAAAGGAGGAGAAAGTGAGTGCCTAATCCTTATATTCCTGTATTAACAACTGTTAAGAGTATAGTATCAGAAAATAAAGTAAATGATATTAAAACAATAGAATTAGAATTTAAAAAAGAAGCAGACTATAAAAATTTTGATTATATTCCGGGGCAATTTGCTGAAATCAGCTTAATTGGTAAGGGAGAGTGTCCAATTGGTATTGCTTCCTCACCTACAGAGGAAGATTCAATTAAATTCACAATTAAGAAAATGGGTACAGTTACTTCCGGTTTTCATAATTGTGAAGTTGGTGATACTATTGGTGTCAGGGGTCCCTGTGGTAATGGGTGGCCAATTGAAGATATGAAAGGAAAGAATATAGTTGTAATTGGTGGGGGATTTGCTTTTTCAACTCTACGTTCACTTGTGGTATATTTATTAGATAATAAATATAGGAAAGATTATAAAGATATTACTGTAATTTATGGCAATCGTGATTCTGGAGAAGTTCTTTATCGAGATGTTCTAGAGGAATGGAAAAAAAGGGACGATATTAATGTTATATTGACAATTGATCGTGAAGAAGATGGTTGGAAAGAGAGGGTGGGGTTTGTTGCTCCCGTAGTTAAAGAAATAGGTCCATCTGCTGATAATGCAATTGCAGTTGTATGTGGTCCTCCAATCATGATTAAAACAACCATTGCTGTGTTAGAAGAATTGAATTTCAAAGATGAACAAATATTAAATTCATTAGAAATGAGAATGAAATGCGGAATTGGTAAATGTGGAAGATGTAATATTGGAAATAAATATGTGTGTGTTGATGGCCCAGTTTTTTCTTTGGCAGAACTTAAAAAATTGCCAAGTGAATATTAAATTTAGTTATGAATATGAAAAAAGAGGTAAAAAAAATGGTTGAAGAAGTTCTTCCTAAATCATTTGAAGATTTGATAAAGGATGTTCATGAACCAGGCATTTGTGGAGAGTGTGGGGGTTGTGTTAGCTTTTGTTCAGCTCATGATATAAAAGCAATTGAAATGTCTGAATCAGGTCCTCCAAGATATTATAATAAGGACAATTGTCTAAAGTGTGGTATTTGCTATTTAGTTTGTCCTCAAACTCATGTTTTGGATGATGAATTAAATAAAAGATACAACTATAAGGTATCTATCGGAAATTGGGGAAAAATTACTTCAAGTCAAGCAACTTCAGAAGAGATTCGGAAAAATGCGACAGACGGAGGATTGGTAACAGCAATATTATTATATTTACTCGATAAAAATTTAATAAATGGAGCAATTGTTTCAAAGAGGGAAGGACCCTTTAATAGGATACCTTTCTTTGCTACAACAAAAGAAGAATTAATAGAAGCTGCAGGTTCTCACTATGATATCTCTCATGGAGTTACCAGTTTAGAGAAATATAATTCATTTGTTCCTACAATCACTAAATTGAAAACTGTAGTAAGTTCGGATGCAATGAACATCGCTGTTGTTGGTACGCCATGTCAGATAATGTCTATTAGAAAGATGCAAGAATTAAGTATTCTACCAGCTCATATTGTGAAATATACATTAGGTTTATTCTGTAATTTGAATTTCTCATTTAATGCCGAAGCTCGAAAGAAATTAGAAGATAAATTTGATTTTTCATTTAATGACGTAGAGAGATTAAATGTTAAAGAAAACCTAATTGTACAGCTTAAAAATAATCAGATAAAATACATAGATTTTAAGGATATTCACGAGTTTGCAAGACCAGCATGCTTTGCTTGTCGGGACTTTTCCAATGTTTATGCTGATATTTCGTTTGGGGGATTGGGTTCTAAAGAGGGGTACACAACAGCAGTTATTAGGACTAAAATTGGTAAAAAATTATATGATAATGCTTTAAGGGAAGGTTATATTCAAGAACCTTCTGAACTTAATACGTCAGTGAAGAAATCTGAAATGCTAGCAAAAGTAATAAGTTTTGGTAAAAGGAAGTATAATAGATATATTAAAGCATTAAAAGAAAGGTAGTAATTTCTTAAATTTTCTTTTTTTCAAATTTCGAAAACATTTCCAGTATTATAAATCATTCCTTCTAAATCAAGATTTATATGGCCTCCAGAAGCAATTTCAACCGCATTATTAATCCCTTCTAAAACTCGTTTCATCATAAATTCATAAGCTCTGAAACAATCTTCAAGTTGATTCATATTTTTCTCTGCAATACAATTAGATATAGCAGGAATTAATTCAGGGATAAAATCTTGACTTATCATTATCTCCTCAGCATCAATCATAGTTTCTTTTGCAATCGTGAAAGGTGTGAAGACGTCCATATTGGCAAACATAACTTTACAAACAAATAACGAAGCTTTAATTTCCTTCATGATGAATTTAATTCTATTTTTATCGTCCAAAAATTTTTTGAAAGTTACTGCATTAATAATATCTTCATTTGTAATTGTTTTTGATGTATCCATCAATTGACTTACTCGCTCAGAGACGCGTTTTGTGGAGAGCATTAATTTAAGATTCATCTTATTTTTTTTATAATAATCGTTATAAAACGCAAAAAGAAAGTTATGGGCACCTAAATCTTTTTGATCTTCTGATAAATCCAATTTATAATTATTTTCTTTAAATTTATCCATGAAATGCTTTATGAGCAAGAATTTTAACTTTAATCTGTGCAAAGCTAAATACAAACAAACTCGTGTTTGTGTATAAGCTACCACATTGCCCATTCGAAATCTATCATGATGATCTCTTTCATACATGACAATTGGTTTTAATTTACTTACAACAACATCAATAAAATATTCAATTATCCTTTCTAACGGTTGGCACTCGAGAACTCTGAAAACCTCTATAAGTCTATGACTCGAAGGTTGAGCTTTTGGTATTTCTTTTATCTGATCATAGTTATAGTATTCAAGAAATAAAGCAGTTAATGCTTCCATTTCTAATACTGTCCGACAGGGAATAAAAACTTTATTTAAATCATATAAAATTGTCCCACTCTCAGGCATAAATAGTAATCTCTTTTTGCTTAATTTTAGTAAATTAGTAAATTAAAAGCACATTGAATTTAGATACTTTCAATAAATTAATATCCCATCATATAAATTAAAATTTACTATATAGATTAAAACTGTATTTTTTAACAATAAAAAAAAGATAAATAAAAAATTTCTAAAAAAAATTTGGGAAATTAACCCATTAGAAGCATCGGTGAATTACCTGAGGGCCCATCTCTTTATACTCACGCCTAGTAACCCACATTCGGTGGAATGTTTTCAGTGAGCTTAAGATTGAGCCACCTATCCAAACGGAATACATACGTTCTGGTGGAGCAATGATTTTTACATCAACACTCTCAGGAATTTGTTCCTTAATTTCCTTAGTTAAACGTTCTTTAATTCCTGGGAACATGGTAGAACCACCAGAAAGTACAATATTGCTGTAGAGGTCTCGTCTAAGATCAACATCGCATTCAGAAATGGAGCCTACAATTACATCGTCCATCGGTTCTAATTCCTTTCCAATAACGGATGGATTAAAGAAAGCCTCTGGGGCTAAGAATCGCTCTACGCCAACGTTAATTGTCTCACCATCAGGGAGCATGTAGCTCTTCTCCATTCCGGCAACCTTTTTCGACAACATCATTTCTTTCTCTGGGTCGATGGCCACGTAACATAATTTCTCCTTTATATCTCTCACAATCTCCTTTTCAGCCGAGGTTGTGAATGAATAGCCTTTTTGTCTGAGCAATCTTTGTAAATATGTTGTAATATCTCTACCAGCTAAGTCAACTCTTTGAATGGCGTGGCTTAAAGCAAAACCTTCGAAAATTGGGACGACGTGAGAGACTCCATCTCCAATATCTATTACGCATCCTGTAGTACGACCAGACGCGTATAGTGAAAGTACTGCTTGCATTGCCACGTATAAAGCTGGGACATTAAATGTTTCAAACATGATCTCAGCCATTTTCTCCCTATTTGGTCTTGGATTTAATGGAGCTTCTGTTAGGAGAACTGGATGTTCACTAGGATCAATTCTTAAGTCAGTATAGAAGGTATAGTGCCAGATTTTCTCCATAGCAGTCCAGTCTTCGATTATACCATGCTCTACAGGGAACATTAATTTTAATACACCCTTAAGTTGCATAGCTTCTTCTCCAATATAATATTCTCGGGTGTAATGCTCCACATCAGTCATTATTGATTCATATTTAGGATATCCAATCAAAGTTGGAAAAACTGAACGAGGTTGATCTTCACCAGCAAAACCGTTTTTGGAAATACCAGTACCGTTGTCAACGACTAAGGCTTTTGCGTTTAAAAAACTTTCTTCTTCTGCCATATTTTTCAGCCTTATTATTTTTATTTTTTAGGATTTTATTTTTGATGTTTAATTATATTCCAAATAGAATTTTTTGTTTTTATATTTTTATCTATATATTATATTTTTTTACGTATAATAATATCGATGAATTATAACAAATTAAAATTACAAATATAATAAATTTCGCCTTTATAAATTTTTTTAAACCATAAATTAAACGTACGATATGTAAAACCAATTCTTTTAAATTATTTATAAAGAATGACAATTTGATTTATAAGGTCGATGCTTTATTATGATATTTAAACCCAATTCTCTATTTTCGGATTTATTGTTGTTATCAAAAATAGCATTTTTTTGAGATCATTAATTTTGATTTTTTTGCTCACAACAAAGTAGTAAAATAAGTATAAAGTTATAATAAAAGTATAACCATTCAACAGGTAAAATGTAAGTAATCTTCAAATTTTTTGAAAAATTCAAAAATATAAGCAGAGACATTTATTATAATTCTAAATTACGTAATTATGGACCTCAATCCTCATTATATTAAGGAAAATATCATTGAAGTAGGGTATAAGGAAGCATTTTCTTTATTAAAAGATTGGATAAATAATTCTAATGATCCTGACTTAAGGAAAGAAGCTTTAGAAGTTTATGGTCATCTCGATAATGGAAGAAATTTTAGATTTTTTGAGCAGATTTTTTTAACTGATGAGGATCCTGATATGCGTTTATTATCTGGAAATCTATTAAAAGAAAGATACATCAATTATAAAGAGTTAATCTCACTCTTAGAATTCACATTATCTAGTGTAGAAAATATTGATCAAAAGTTTCTAGCCATCGAAATATTAAATTTACTGAAATCTAAAAAAGCTCATAAAATATTAAAAGAATTTTTAAAAAAATCAATTGAAAAATATTTTTCTGGTAAAATTAGGGAATTTCCTGAGAAGATTTTCGATACAGATTATACTTCTTCGATTAGTGAATCTGTTTTAGAATTATGCTATAACTTAATTCTTTTTGATTATTATAAAAGATATCATGGTTATAATGTGACATTGCGAAAAGGAATTATAATCCTTTTAAATTGTGAGAATTCGAATCTAAATTGTATCTCAGAGATTCCTGCTTTTTATAAATTAATTAAATTAGAGCATCTTTTGCTTCAAGGAAATAAAATAAATGAAATTAATAATCTTAAACATCTCCAAAATTTAAAAGTACTTGATTTGGCTAACAATCAAATTAATAATATAAAAAATATAGAAGTTTTACGTAATTTAGAAGAATTGAAGTTATCTAAAAACCAAATTAGTAAAATAGAAAATCTAAATTTACCAAAATTAAGAAAGTTATCTTTAGATCATAATTCAATTATTGAAATAAGTAATTTGGACCAATTAATAAATTTAGAATTTCTAAATCTGGGGTATAATATTATTGAAAAAGTTGAAAATCTTGGAGGGTTATATAAATTAAAGAATTTAAACTTGTCTAATAATCAAATTGAAGAAATTTCTGATCTGGATAATCTTACAGGTTTAATTTCTCTTCGTTTAAATGCTAATAATATTAAACATCTCAGTGGTTTGGATAATTTATTTGAACTAAAAATATTAAACCTTTCAAATAACTTAATAGAACACATAGAAAATCTTCATAATTTACATTATTTAACTAAATTGGAACTATCTAATAATAAAATTAAGAAAATTGAAGGGTTGGATCATCTAATTAAGCTTCAAGAATTATTTCTAGATAAAAATTATATAACCATATTAGAAGGATTAGAAAATCTTGAAAGTTTAATAATACTTTTTTTAGAAAGCAATAACATTTTAGAATTTAGAATGGCTGATATTGAACATTTAAATAATTTGAATTTTATTTTTTTGAATGAAAATCCATTAACTCCTGAAAGTAAAAAGCATTATGCTAAAAAAACAAGATTTCCATAAACATCTAGATAATAAAATATTAAGAATGGTTCAATAAATAGTTATCAATCCATAATTCCATTAGGATTTCATCATAATATTCTGTATCCATAAAGAATTGTTTTTTTCTTGTTCCTATTATCTGAAACCCCATTTTCTTATAAAGATATACTGCTCTTTCATTAGTAGAAAAGCAACTAAGCACAATCTTTTCTTTATGATTTATTCTTTTAGATTCTCGAATTGCTGTATCAATTAAACCAAAACCAATACCCATATCTCTATATTTTTTTTGAACAATGACTCCTAAACTACCTACATGAGCGGCAGCATCCCATTCTAAATTTGAAATTTCACACATTCCAACTACATCATATTGAGATTTAAGATTTGGTTTTATAGCTACTATACAAATTTCATTTTCCTTTTTAATAGTGTTAAACCATGAGTTCTTTTCAAATTCAGACCTTACAGGAAATAATACAGGAATATAAATTCCTTCATCTACAACTTGATTAAAATTATTCCAAATCCCATGGACATCTGACTCATCAATATGCCTAATAGTAATTTTTTCTCCAGTTTTTAGGTTAATGACCTTTTTCATTAATTGAATATAAGTTTTTATTATTAAATGCCTTATGGTATTATTATGGATGAGAAAAAAGAAGAGCCGCCATCAAATGAAAAATCAGATGAAAAAGAGAAAATTCGAAATTATATAGAAGAGATGACTCAATCTAAAAAGCAACCTATAGCGAAAGATTTAGTACAATTGAAGCATGTAGAAGTGAAGAAGCAAGAAGTTAGTCAAGAAACTGTAGAACTTGCAAAAACTTTAAGAGATAAGTATATAGAGCATGACCAATTTGAACGACTTAGCAATGATGAGCTTACAATTCTTGAGACTTTTGAAGGAAAGAGACTATTTTTATCTCGTATTGCTATAATTGCTAATCAAAGCAGAGTTCCATTAGGTATAGCACCATTTAATAAAGCAGAACTAGAGAAGATACTTAATAATTTGATAATGAAAGGATATGTGAAAGCCGAGGAAGTAGGAGCTAATACTGTTTATTTCCTTACAGAAAGAGGTAAATATCGAACTCAATAATTTGAAGAAAATTTTAATCTTTTTTTAGAATTAATCTACTCATTAGAATATCCTGGAATTCACCCGAAGGAAGTTCCCTTCTTATTGTAAGAGGTAAAATTTTAGATTTCAATTCTATAAGAGCAATTTTAATAGGATCTATTAGATTTTTTGGTTTTTCGACCAATATTGGAGCTCCAAATGATATTTGTAGAGCTCTTGCCCCCACTATTCTTGCTTTTTCATATCGGGTTAGGAAGATTGGTCCAATTTTAACGTATTTTCTAACTTCTTTATAATTTTTTCTTAATTCCCGAGACTCTAAAAAAGAAGACATGGTTTAAACCATAAAAAAAGTAATTAAATTTTGAAATGTAATATAGAATAAAACTTTTTTGGTTTAAACCCTCAATCAAGTGATTAAATAATTCATATTACTAGAAAAGAATGCGCAAGGGGGGAATTGTTCACTCAGAAATAATTTATCAGAATATTGAACCCCCGACCATCGTGATCAACACTATTATAGAGTGATGATTTACACGGTGTGAGCGTGTCGTTATAGCCACTAAACCACTCGCGCTTATTAGATAAAGACTCTAAATCTACAAAATGACCTATTAACTTATTATTAAAAAGGTATCAATATAATTTAAGAGATTCTATTGACTCTGTAACTTTATAATATTTTGACTAAAGATATAATTTAATACTAATGCAACTTATTGATTTTGGTGATTTCTTTATCTATTAAACAAGAATTTTTGTCTCATCCATTAGTTAAGGAAAATTCAATTGTGAGAAGGACCTACCAAGAAAATATATTCATTAATTGTTTAAATAAAAATTGTTTAGTAGTTATACCAACAGGATTGGGAAAAACTATATTAGGTTTGATGTTAGCTGTACAAAGATTGTCAGAATTACCTAATTCAAAAATAATTTTTCTAGCACCAACTAAACCATTGGTCAATCAACATTTTAAATCTTTTTTGAATTTAACAACAATTTCTGAAGAAAATTTAATATCATTGACAGGCAGTATACCACCTGAAAAACGTGAAATTATTTGGAGTAGAGCAAAAATAGCTTTTATGACTCCACAAGTCTTACAAAATGATATAATTTCCAATCTTTACTCAATTAAGGATGTTTGCTTAATAATTTTTGATGAATGCCATAGGGCTGTTGGAGATTATGCTTATTGTTTTATTGCACAGAAGTATATGGAGTCTGCAACAAATCCTCAAATATTAGGACTTACAGCAAGCCCAGGTTCCACTGAGGGAAAAATTAATGAAATTAAGGATAATTTATATATAGATCACATTGAGATTAGAACTGACGCAGATTCTGATGTAAAACCTTATATTCATAATGTTGATAATGAATGGATAAAAATTAAACTTCCAGATGAATTTTTGGAAATTAGTGGTATTCTTACAGAGAAATTAAAAGTTATTTTTAGATGGTTAAAACAAATTGGACTTTTAAATTCATTAGATATTAATAAAATCACAAGAAAGGATTTATTAAAACTAAGTAATGTAATTAATAAATTAATATCTAGCTCTCGAGAAGAGAGTGAGAAAATTAAGTTATTTACTGCTAAAAAACATGCTTCAAATGCTATTAGACTTTCCCATATGCAGGAATTAGTTGAAACCCAAGGCATTAGCGCATTACGAGATTATCTAAGTAAAATTGAAGATAAAATAAAGAAAAATACGGCTAATAAATCGCTTAAAGAATTATATGCTGATTATAAATTTAGACGAATGAATAATTTAGTGAATTCTGTTATATCAAAAGGTATTATTCATCCTAAATTGGAAAGATTAAAAGAATTATTAAAAGAACAGTTGAAGGAAAATTCAAATTCTAGAATTTTGGTTTTCTGTCATTTTAGAGATTCTGTTAATAATATTGTTCATTTTTTAGATAATGACTCAATTATAAAAGCTCATAGGTTTGTTGGTCAACAGAAAAGATCCTCTGATAAGGGTTTAACTCAAAAAGAGCAAATAAGGATATTAGAAGAATTTAAAGAAGGTATTTTCAATACATTGATAGGGACAAGCGTAGCAGAGGAGGGCTTAGATATTGCCGAATGTGACATGGTAATATTTTATGATGTTGTACCAAGTGCAATTAGATCAATTCAACGAAGAGGGCGTACTGGTAGAAGAAAAGAAGGGAAGGTCTATATATTAATGGCTGAAAACACTAGAGATGAAGGGTATTATTGGGCAGAAAAGTCAAAAGAAAAGAATATGAGGCAAAGTCTAAAGAAAATTAAGGAATCAGAATCAAATTTAAAAAAGAAACAACCCAGTCTTTTAAATTTTATAGAGAAGAAGGAGAAAAGGACAGGTAGTATAGAGGTTAGTGAAGAAAAGCATCAGGATACAAAATCTCTAGACGAACTTGATAATGTATGTATAATTTGTGATAATAGAGAAACTTCTTCTGCTGTTGTTAGAAATCTTTCATTAATGGAAACAAATTTGAAGTTAAAGCAATTACCTGTTGCTGATTATATAATTTCAGAAAGAGTAGGAGTTGAAAGAAAATCTGCTCAAGATTTTAACGATTCTATCAAAGATGGGAGGCTATTTAATGAATTATTTGAATTAAGAAATAATTTTGAGAGACCAATATTAATTTTAGAAGGAGATCCCTTTCTTGATTCTGCGATAAAGGAAAATGCATTATATGGTGCTATTACATCTATTATTTTAAATTTAGGCATTCTAGTTTATAAAACGAAAGATCCCATGGATTCAGCTAAGTTTCTTTATCAATTAGCAAAAAAGGAATATTCAGAATCTAAAGGAGAGCCGAAATTAAGATTTGATAAAAAACCCATTGAGATTTCTCGTTTGTTAGAATATATTATTGCAGGTATACCTGGTGTAAATGCTCTCCGTGCCAAGAATTTACTTAAAGAATTAAAAACACTTCAAGATATATTTGATGCGGATATTGGAGATTTGACAAAGGTTGAAAATATCGGTAAAAAAATTGCCCAAGAAATTTATAAAATAAGTAGATACAAATATAAGTTAGATTCTTAATTTACATTTATTAATTTCAAAATCAATCAAAAAGAAAAGATAATATTATTTATTCATATTAATAATATTATATTGAAATAAATTCAGATTCAATTGATATTTTAAAACAATTAAAGGTAATATTAACTAATGATTAAGTTTAAAGTCGTTGTTGCAGGGGCTAAAAATGTAGGGAAAACCTCCCTCATTAGGCGCTATGCTACAGGAAAGTTTGACAAATCTACATTATCTACAATTGGAGTGGATTTTGAGACTAAAAAAGTAATGGTTGATGACACGGAGATTCTCCTTAATATTTGGGACTTTGCAGGTGAAAAAAAATTCAGACTCCTTTTACCTTCATATGTTTCGGGTGCTTCAGGAGCTTTAGTCTTATATGATATTACAAACAGAGAATCTTTAGAAGATCTACATGATTGGATTAAAGTGATTAATTCTGTTCCAAATTCTCCTAAAACTAAAATATTAATAGAAGCCAAGATAGATTTAGAAGACCAAAGAGAAGTGAATATTGAAGAGGCTGAAAAGATACATTATAAGTATAACTTTAAGGGTGAAATTATCGGTACTTCCTCGAAATCTGGCGAAAATGTTGAAAAAGTATTTAAAATGCTTGGAAGGGAAATATTAGAAAATTCATTAAACAAGTGTTCTAATTGTGGTAGACTTTATCCCTTAGAGTTAAAATTTTGTCAGTATTGTGGAAATCGTACGCAATAAGAAATTAACCTTTCCCTATTAAATCAATTCTATTGTTTTCTAATTTCCATAAAAATTATTTCAGAAAACAAAAAACTTAAAGAAATTATTAATTTTTAAATTCAAAAGTAGAAGGCATTCATATAAAATTTGTGTAGTGGGTAGTGAAAGTTGAATTACGACATTAATAAAGACATTCATGAAATTATAAACCGACTTATTTATGAAAATATAAGTTTCAAAGATAAAGTTATTTTAGTAACTGGAGGGACTGGTTTTTTAGGTTCTTGGGTTTGTGATGTACTTGTTAAACAGGAAGCTTTTTGTATTTGTGTTGATAACTTATCTTCCGGACGATTTGATAATATATCCCATTTAATGGATAGGGAAAATTTTAGATTTATAAATCATGATATATCGGAACCAATATATTTTGGCTTGACTCATCATCCTAAGGGTATATGTGTGGGGGATATTAAGAAAATAGATATTGTAATGCATATGGCAAGTAGGGCATCTCCTTTTGAATTCAAGAAATATCCAATTCCGATATTGAAAAGTAATACTCTTGGTACTATGAATGCATTGGGTATTGCTAAAGCTCATAATGCCTTGTTCTTTTATACAAGCACATCTGAAGTATATGGAAATCCTCCTAGAGATGCCGTCCCTACCTCAGAAGAATATTTTGGGCATGTGAATCCAGTAGGTCCTAGATCGTGCTATGATGAATCAAAAAGAGCTGGAGAAGCCTTTGTTAAAGCTTATGAACTTCAACATAAAATTAAAACTAAGATTGTACGAATTTTTAATACTTCTGGTCCTAGAATAAGACATGGACCTGAATTTGGACGAGTTATTCCTAATTTTATACATCAAGCGTTAAATGACGACGATATCACTGTTTTTGGTGATGGCTCTCAAACGAGGTCATTTACTTATGTTGTAGATGAAATTGAAGGGATTTTAAAAATAGTTCATAATGATCAAGCAATTGGAGATGTAATCAATTTAGGTAATAATAAAGAATATACAATATTAGAATTAGCCAAAATTATTAAAGAATTGGCTCAC
The DNA here is from genome assembly GCA_049671145.1 of Promethearchaeia archaeon. Lineage (GTDB taxonomy): Archaea > Asgardarchaeota > Lokiarchaeia > Sigyniarchaeales > SOKP01 > SOKP01. Next base: position 11,183 of record JBATUM010000170.1, on the reverse strand, counting down.
TCTAATTCTAAAATAATTTTTAAGTCTTTACCTATTGATGATCCTGTAAGAAGATGTCCTGATATAACAAAGGCGAAAAAATTGTTAAATTGGGAGCCAAAAACTCCCTTGAGAGAAGGTTTAAAAAAAACTATTGCATGGTTTAAGGATAATGTATAGAAATGAGAAGAATCATGAAAAATCAGATGTTTTAGCAAATCGTAGGCAATTTGAAAAAATTGTAATAACCAGTATAATTATAGGAATTATAATTGTAACCGGTTTCATAATCTATTATCTATTAACTCCTGAACCCGGTTTTGTCGTTTTTGGGTTATTAAATTCAGAAAGAAAAGCAGAAAATTATCCAACAGAGGCGAGTGTCGGAGAAAACATCTCATTTTATGTGTCTGTTGAAAACTATTTAAATATGGATTTCACCTTTAAAGTAGAAATTTTAAAGGGAGATAATAATACTATTTTGAGTTCAACTGGTTATGAAAATGCTACATCTTACCACAATACAACTCAGACAACAAAAAAACACAGTGAGGTTTGGATTTCTGAAATGTTAAACGTTACTTTTATGGATTCTGGCTCAAATCAAATAATTATCATTGTATTATGGGAAATAATCAATAGTTTTAACGAAAAATTTTATAATATCTTATGGTTAAGATTGAATATTATACCTTAAGAAGCACTACCAATTATTTGTACATCTGCTATTTTAATAAATGGAGCTTGAAAAGGTCCATAAACTTTTGTCTCCTTAGATATTTCCTCAATATTTCTAAATAAGTCTAATAAATTAATCCCAAACATAGTTTCATTTAATGCATCTAAAATTTCTCCATTTCGTATCAGATTACCTTGAAGTATTAACCCTGAGAAATCACCAGTAGAAATATTTGGTCTATCCCCTGTGTAATCTAAAAGGATGCCTTCTTTGACATTCCGTATAATATCATCTTTAGACGACTTCCCAGATTGAAGAATCAAGTTTGTAATGCCTATAGCTGGAAGAGAGCTATATGAATCACGTTCTGCATTTCCAGAACTCTCAACGCCCTCTTTTCCTGCAGTGTAGCTATTGTGTAATAAGCCAGATTTTAAAAACTTACCCTTATCGATAACTCTTTTATTTTTGCGTGGGACACCTTCTCCATCAAACGTAGCAGATCCTACAGCACCATCAATTAAAGCATTATCCTCAATATTTAAAAATTCTGGTCCAAGATATTCTCCTCTCCTATCAACTAGGAAGCTTCTTTTGTACTGGAAGGTTTCTGCATTGATAGCTGAAGCTAATGGTCTTAAAATGAAACTGATAACCCCTTTTGGGGTAAGAATTAATGGTGCTTTTATGCTATTTATTTTCTTTCTATTTAAATTCCTTTTCGCATTTTTCAACGCGGTTTTAACAACATTTTTACTATTAATACCATTTAAATTCCTTTCAATCTGACTTTCAAAACCAAAAGAAGTATCATTTGTTATTTTATCCTTAACAATAACATGTGAAGAAATAGAGCTAATTGTAGTTTTTGAGTCTATACTTAGACCATTAGAATTGAAGATAAATGTTTTATTATAACTAGATGAGAAATTCCCCGATTGGGAAATTGCCATATCATCCTTATCACATATATTGATTAAATCCTCTGCGTATAGTATTGAATCCTCAATTGACAAATATTTTATATCTTTATCATATAAACCATTAACGGTTTTATAAGCCTCATACTTAGGGGGTAAATCTTTAAAATCAGGATCTTCAGTTCCGGTTCTCATCATACTGATGGCAGTTTTAACCATTTTCTCAATATATTTTCTTTCTAGTCGATTTGTATATGCAAACCCTAATGAACCCTTTTGATTAATAACACGAATTCCAACTCCCTGATCGCTCCCAATTTCATTATTTTTTATTGAGTTTTCTTCTATATCTATATTTAAATAATCACTTAGAGAAAAATAAATTTCAGCGAATTTTGCTGTTAACTTTTCAGCAATATTAAGTGCGAATAATGCTAGATTAGAAACATCAGATTTATTTTGCATTTAATTAAGTCCTCCCACAGTAATATCCTCAATTCTAATAAACGGCCCACCATCACAAACTCGCACACCTTGACCACCTTTCCCGCATATACCATCAGAATAATTAAAAGTACTTTTATCCCCAATAGCTGTAATTTTTTTTAACACCTCTAATGTCATTCCAGAAAGAGACACATCTCTCATTAATTCTTTTTTCTCTCCATTCTCAATTCTATAAGAAAATTTACATTTAAATTGAAAATTTCCAGTGGTGGTATCTGTATAGCCATATTGAAAATCCTCACAAAGTACTCCAGACTTAGTGTCTTCAATCATTTCCTCCAACTTCCAATCTTTTGGCTCCAAATAGGTGAATCCCATTCTGACTTGAGGGATTGCTACACTTGAGTTTGCCCTCCCATGACCATTAGGCTCTATTGACATTCTGGATGCTGTTTCTATATTGTGTAAAAAGTTTCGAAGAATACCATCTTGAATTATTACGGTTTTTTGTGAAGGAATCCCCTCATCATCCACATTATAACTCCCATATAATTCATATGGTAAATTAAATTTTTTACCTTGACCTATAGTTGGATCATCAATAACATTTACATCTTCAATTGCAACAGTTTTTCCGATTTTATCCTCTAATATACTTTCTTTATTTAAAACTATATCTGCTTCGCAAGCATGACCAAAAGCTTCATGAATGAATGTTCCTGTTAATTTGGGATCCATTATCACGTTAAATTTACCACCAACAGGAGATTTAGCATCTAAAAGCATTATTGCTTGTTTTGCTGATTTTAGACTTATGTTTTGAGCAGCTTCTGTTTCCATAATTTCAAAACCTCCAACTCCTCCTACTGAATTCATTGCGTTTTGGATTAATCCTTTCCTTTGAGCATAAACGGCTGAAAAAAGACGTAAAACTTCTAGATCCTGGTAAATTTGACTTCCGAATGAATTTAAAAATAAATTTTTAGAATATCCATCTAAATATACTGTACGGGTATTTTTTATTTCTTTAGAATATTTTGAAGAGATATCCTCATGGATTTTTACAATTTCAATTTTATCTTTAATGTCAACGCTTTCCAAATTCCTTACGCTTTTAGTTTTAAACTTTTTATTAAGAGGATTACTTTCTTTTATATTAAATTGAAACTTACATAGAGATTGTGATTTCCTTGCTAATTTTATCGCTTTTAAAAAACCATCTATTATATTATTTTTATCTATTTTTTTTAAGACACAAAAACCCCATCCACCATTTATAAATGTTCTTATTCCGCATTCTAAAGTCTCATATGAGCTAATTTCTTTACTTCGTTGATTTGTGAAGCTTAAAACAGTTCCATTATTTAAAGTCGTTCTAATATCCCAATATTCAATACTATTTCTAGCTAAATTTGAAAGTTCTTTAACCAAACTATCATCATATATTTTTAATTCATCAGCAATTTCCATTGTACACAGCTACTAATAGTTTTTGCATTGAGACTGTAAATAAAAAAACAAATCTAATAAAAAGATTGAATAATACTAAATTAAAGAATTTTATTCTTTAAATTAGTTCAATTCAAATAATTTCTTTTGGAATTCCTTTTTGATATTTTGTTAAATTTTCGTTTTCTGCTTTCTCTTTTAGATGCTTTATAATTTTAGTTGCTTGAGAAAGTGTACACTTTTTTGAGAACTTTGCTGAATTTTTAAACTGGAATGAACGATTACATTTCCAACATTTCTTTGTTTTTATTAATTTATTTACATAGTACCATTCTCCGCAATGATAACATCTATAGAAATAATATTTCTGAATATTCTGCATTCCAACTTACAGAAAGCGACAACGATTTAAAATTCTATTAAGATAAAAAATTTAGTAATTTGCTATATAGAATACATAGTAATGCATTATTAAGGATTGAATATTCTACTAATTAAAGCATAATTTGGTAATCCTAATCAAATAAGATATCAGCTTTTTAATAAAAAAAATAATATTAAAATCTTACTTAATTTAAATTAGAAAGAGTAAAGTTGAGTAATATGAGCCATAAATTTATTCATCCGATTGAGAGCCGTTATCGCACTGAGATAGCTGAGTTATTCACAGAAGAAAAAAAATTGGAATGTTGGCTAAAAGTTGAGGCTGTTCTAGCAAAAATTCATGCAAAGTTTGGCAATTTACCACAAAAAGTAGCAGAAGAAATTAATAAAAAAGCAAATTTAAAATATGTGAAACTAGAACGTGTGAAACAAATCGATAGCGAAATACATCATGATTTAATGGCTATGGTAAAAGCATTAACAGAACAATGTGAAGGTGAGGCGGGAAAATATATTCACTTAGGGGCAACAAGTTATGATATCGAAGATACGGCATTAGCATTACAAATAAAGGAGGCATTTAAAAATATCAATAAATCCCTTTTACTTTTATTGAAGGAATTGATTTCTTTAATGGACAAAAATAAGAAGGTTGTTTGCATTGGAAGAACACATGGACAACATGCTCTACCTACGACATATGGTATGAGGTTTGGCGTATGGGCTTATGAAATAAATAGGCATCTTGATCGTTTAAATGAGGTAATTGAGCGTATTTCCTATGGAAAAATGTCAGGAGCTATTGGAACTATGGCGAGTTTTGGAGATTGCGGCATTGAGCTGCAAAAAGAAGTAATGAAAGAACTAGATTTAAATCCTGTCCTAATTGCTAACCAAATAATTCAAAGAGATAGACATGCGGAGGTAATACTTTTAACCGCTTTAATCGGTCAAACCTTAGCAAAAATAGCTACAGAATTTCGAATTTTACAACGAACTGAAATATCCGAAATGTTTGAACCATTCAAAAAAGCTCAAGTAGGCAGCTCAACGATGCCACAAAAACGTAATCCCCATAAATCTGAAAGAATTTGTAGTCTAGCAAGGATCCTTAAATCAAACGTAATTCCTGCATTAGATAACGTTATACTTGAAGATGAAAGAGACATAACAAATTCAGCAAATGAAAGAATCATTTTTTCTGAAAATTTTATATTTTTAGATTTTATGATAAAACAATTGACTAACAACTTAAAAGGTATTGAAATCGATACAGACAAAATCGAAGAGAACCTTAACCTTACAAAAGGAGCTTGTTTAGCTGAAAAAATAATGGTGAAGTTAGTTGCTAGAGGTATAGGAAGGCAAGAAGGGCATGAAATCTTACGAAAATCTGCCATTATATCTAAAAAAGAAGATCGATTGATTAAAGATATCTTACTTGAAAATAATAAGATTAGAGATAAATTCACTAAGGAAGAATTGGATGAATTATTAGATCCTCATAAATATATTGGTAAAGCAATTGTTCAAACTGAAGATTTAATAAAATTTCTTAAAAATAAATATAATTTTTAAAATGACTAATAATAAGGATATTTATTCTCAGTTAGGAGTTTCATCTAAAAAGGAGGAGGTCCAAAAAGCAATTGAATCAATCGATAAAGGATTGTTTCCTGGTGCTTTTTGTAAAATTGTCAGAGATGTTTATAATCGCGATGATTATTGCTCCATTTTTCATTCTGATGGAGCAGGTACAAAAGCTAATCTAGCTTATATGTATTATAAAGAAACAAATGATATATCAGTTTTTAGAGGCATCGTGAGAGATGCTATTGTTATGAACATAGACGATATATTATGTGTTGGAGAAACAGGGGATATTATATTATCGAATAACATCAGCCGTAATAGTCATTTAATTTCTGGAGATATTATTGGGATAATTATTAATGAATATGAATCCTATAGCAGAAAACTCTCTAATTTTGGGTTAAATATAATTACTTGCGGGGGTGAGACTGCTGACGTAGGAGATATTGTTAAAACGCTTCTGGTTGATGCGTCTGTATTCACATCAATTAAACGAGATAATGTAATTGATGCAAGCAATATACAAAAGGACGATGTAATAATAGGTTTAGCTAGTTATGGAAAAGCTTCCTACGAGGAGGAATATAATACTGGAATAGGAAGTAATGGATTGACTTTAGCTAGACATGGAGTACTTTCTCATGATTATTATAAAAAATATCCCGAATGTTTTGATTCAAATATTGATGAGAAATTGATTTTTTTTGGAAATTACCTATTAACAGATGAAATTAAAGATCTGAATATGACAATTGGCAGAGCTCTTCTTTCTCCAACAAGAACCTACTTTCCAGTTCTATTGGATGTGCTAAAAAGATTTAAAAAAGAGATACATGGTATAATCCACAATACTGGTGGTGGTCAAACAAAGGTTTTAAAATTCGGGAGTGGTTTAAAATATATTAAGAATAATCTGTTTAAAATCCCAAAAATATTTCAAATTATTCAAAAATCATCTGAAACCACCTGGAATGAAATGTACCAAGTTTTTAATATGGGACATAGAATGGAAATTTATTGTAATGATTCTCTATCTAAGGATATCATCGATATTGCCAAAAAATACAAAATTGATTCGAAAGTTATAGGTCAATGTGAAAAATCATCCAAGCAAAATAAAAATGTAGTAGAAATAAAATCAGAGTTTGGGTCCTTTAGTTATATTTAATAATTTCATCTAATAAATTAAATCCAAGTTAAAGATGATTTAACATTAAATCAAATTAACAGTATTAAAAAATATAAAATAATAAAGTTTAAAATTATTTAAATCAATACTATGTTATTCATATTGACTATTAAGCGATTAATTTATGGCAAAGCCTAAGAGCTCAATAAAATTAATATTTAAGCATAGACTTTATTTCTTTTTAGAAGTTCTAACAATATACCTTGGTATATTTATTTTTTTTTTAGTACTCCTCATTATACCAAATTTAATAGTAGAAGTAACTTCAAGAGCTTATGAACCTTTATATTTTTTATTTAGAGCTTTGCTTATTGTAGCTGCAATTCCAACTTTCCTAATTGTTTCTAATTTTGCCTTAGAACCACAAAAGAAAGAATTGATAATAAGGGAGGATATCAGTTCTTCAAAAAAATTTTTAGTCTTATTTAGCATTTCAGAAAAAAATTATAAATATCAACTTTTATATGGTATTCTTATATTATTTTTAGTTTTTATCCCATTAGATTTTTTAGCTTACTTGTTTTTACCTGATTTGTTAGAATATTATACAGTTGCTTTGGATGTTTATTCTTCAAATTCTTTTAATTCTTATCTATTAAATGACTATGATATTTTCATCATATCTGCTTTAATAATACAAGTGAGTGTTTCTATATATGAAGAATCAAGAGATAGAGGATTCTTAGCTAATAGAGGGAGTGATTATATTCATAATATGTCTGCTGTAATAATATCTTCCTTTACTTTTGGTTTAAGTCATTTTGCTTATATATTTACACCTTATTCAATAAATTTACCTATTATTTACCCTTTTATTTGGTTTCTACAAGCATTTTTTGTAGGAATTATCTTGGCAATGTTTGTATTAAGAAAAAGGTGGCTCTTCCCTGTTATATTTGCCCATGCTGTTAATAATATTATTACATTACAGGCAATATGGAATTATTTGCAAGGAAATGACTTTATCCCTATAGCACTTTTTTTATACTGCCCATTATTGGTAATTAGCATAGTATTATTAATTTTGCAATTTCCTCGGATTAGAGAAAGTTTGTCAATTGGATTTAAAGAATTTGGTTCTTATTTTAAGAATGATATAAGAATTAAAGAGAGCACTTCCCATAAAATTGTTAGAATTCTAGCAGACTTCCTTTTTGGGGCCATTATCTTCCTTATTAGTATTCTATTAATGTAAAAAGTTAAGTTTATTATGGTTAAATTTGGAATAATTGCTGATACTCATTTTACTTCTAAAGATGAAATATTCAGGATTAGAAATTTAATAAATCAATTGAAAAAAGCATTCAAAGATGTAGATGAGATTATTCATGTTGGAGATGTATGTAATAGTTCTTTTTTACATGAACTAGAAAAAATAGCACCAACTAAATGTGTACGAGGAAATGAAGATAATTTTGATAATTTACCAGATTTTATTAAATTTTCAGTAAGTAAATACAATATAGGAGTAATTCATAAACCACCAAAGGATATAGAAGCATTTTTTAAAGAAAATAATTTACATATATTAATTACTGGTCATACTCACCAACCAATGATAAAGGGAACTCCTTATAATAAATTAATTATTAATCCTGGAAGCCCTACTCAACCAAAAGCACCGCCCCAGAAAAAAGGGTTTGATAGCCCTATAGCAAGGCCAAGTGTTATTACCTTAAGTATAGATAAGGATGGGATTTTAACAACTTTTTTAATTAATCTAAATATATAAAATTAGATAAGTTAATATTAAATAATAGAAAGTTCATATTTATTATACAATATATATTACGCGAGAATTTTATTCAATAAATAAAATTATGTGATTTTTCTTATGGTTAGCAGATTAGAAATGGTCCTTAAAGAATTAAATGATAATGGTAATTTCCGAGCCTCTTTATTTTCCACCTCCACGGGATTGGTACTGGCTTCACAAAAAGCCGATGATGTAGATGAAAGAGTAATTGCTGCCATGGGTTCATTACTAAGTGATGCAGCTTACAAAGCATCTGAAGAATTAAGTTTATCTCAACTTGCGAGCATGAAAATAAAATATTTAAATGACTTTATCGTTTGCAGAAATATAATGATGAACGACGCGAAAACTCAGTTTCTTTTGGCAGTGCTTTCAAAAGTACCTGAATCTGAAGATATTGAAAAATATTATGATCAACTTTTAGATTGGGCTGAGGATAACAGTCGTGATGATCTTGAGAAGCTTTCTTCGATTTGAATTTTAATATTGTTTCTTTATCCTTGTTATTATAATTAATTAGATTGATTTTTTTATAATTTAGAAATGTGAAATTTAATTGTTATTCTAGCAATTAAAAGAATATGAAGGCTGCTTTTATTGAAGAACATGGTGATATAGAGAAATTAATAGTAGGGGAGTTGAATGTTCCCAAAATAGCAGCTAATGAAGTGCTAATTGAAACGAAATATGCTGCTTTAAATCATATTGATTTGTTCCTAATTAATAGCTGGCCAGGATTTCCATAAATATTTTTTACTAAGTTAAAGAAACATAGAATTCATATACTTTAACAGCTACTTGAGATTCATATCCCCAATAAAAATGATCTGCTCCATTTATTATTTGAAAATATTTTGGATCTTGATAATCATTAAAATGAATTTCAAATCTTTCAAAATTAGCAATATCATCTCTATTTCCTTGTAAAAAAAATTTTGGTTTATCTGATTGAGAGAGTTTTTTATATTTATTTCCCATAAAGTCCCAAGGAAAAGAAATAGCAGCATAGGCAATAATTTTTTCAGAATAATTAATCGTAGAGCAACCAATTGCAGCTCCATAAGAATATCCGCATAAAAATATGTTTTCAACTTTTCTTTCATTTAACAAAAAATCAATGCAAGCTTTAATATCACTTAATTTATCTCTATCGCTCGTATGGTTTCCACTGGAATTACCTACTCCTCTGAAATTAAATCTTAAACTAGAGATATCCTCTTGAATGAATTTATTAAAAACTCCAGATACGATATTATTATGCATATTTCCTCCAAATTGAGGATGTGGATGTGTTATTAATAAATTTGCTTTTTTTAATTTATTTTTTGACTGGAAATATTCTGCCTCAAGTTTGATTTCATTATTTTTTATAAATACTAATTCCGTTTTTACCATAATTTTATTTAAGGTTTAATCTATAATAATAATACCATATAGAATTTCCTTCAAAAATATGAGTTTTAATAGATTAGTTATTGAAAGGAAGATAAGAGAATTTATCGAGGAAGATTGTACTTTTATTGATGTTTCATCTAATTTTATACCAGATAACTCAACAGTTAGTGCTAAAATTATTGCCAAGAGTAAGGGTTTTATTTCTGGTTTAGAAGAATTAGCAATACTCTTTGAAATTTTAAAGGTAGATATTAATTTAAAAAAAAAAGATGGGGAAAATATAGAGAAGGGAGATATTATCTTAGAGTTGAAAGGTAATGCTAAAGATATATTAATTGGAGAAAGGGTGGGGTTAAATTTAGCTACTCATATGAGTGCTATTACTACTACTACTCGAGAATATGTAAATCTAGTAAAAGTTACAGGAAAGAATGTGAAGATTGCAGCTACACGTAAAACTATTCCAGGACTTCGAATATTTGAAAAGAAAGCTGTTCTAATGGGAGGAGGGGAAACACATCGCTTCTCTTTAGATGATATGATATTATTAAAAGACACACATTTAAAATATTATAATGGAGATGTGAAGAAATTACTAGAAGAAGTTAAAGCAAAAGCAAGTTTCTCAAAAAAAATTGAAATTGAAATTGAAAATGTTGATGATGTCTTGATTGCGGCAAAAAATGGGGCAGATATTATAATGCTTGATAACATGTCCCCTGATCAAGTGGAGGATGCGATTACTATATTAAAAAACCATAAATTACGTGATAATGTAATTATTGAAATATCTGGAGGAATTAATAAGGAAACTATAGTTGATTATATTATAGCAGACCCAGACATTATTAGTATTGGTAATCTAACACAATTTCCTTCAACACAAGTAGATTTATCCCTTCGTTTTGATTAGATCTAATCAATGATAATTTCGTGAATAGAGCAGATTACATCCTTGATTTTAGCAATGCTATTATATAAATCTTTTATGCTAAGGAAATCACCAACAACTAAGATTAGTTCAATTTTCTTTTCAGCGATTCTCCAGTCTGTTATAGCTTTTATAATTAAATGAAATCTATTGAAAATTTCGGAAATTTCATCCGCAATTATATCTTTAAACGGATAAACTAAATTTATTGTCATTATTTTATATCCTTCCATATTTTCAAATTTTTCCTTATTTTCAATAAATTTTACAATGGCATCTCTAAGAGCTTCACTTTTAGAATTAAATCCACTTTGAAATCGAACACGCTCAAATCTTTCTAATAAGTCATCATTAATTTGTAAGGAAATTATTTTCATCTCTTAATTCTCCTTCTATTTGGAAACAAACCAATTATAAATAATTTGCATTTAAAATAATATTAGTTTTCCGATCTATATTAT
>JBATUM010000169.1:0-11961 GCA_049671145.1 Promethearchaeia archaeon | reverse complement strand
ACCATGGACAAAAATTTGAAGTTTCAGAAAGTTTGCTACCGCAAAAAGAACATGTTTTAGCTTCAGCTGGAGTAGTAATTTCAGAAGACCCAATACTTCTTCCTTCTATTTTACCTCCACATTTGGGGCAATAATTTGCATCGTGTTTAATATCAAAACTACAACGAGGACATTTTCTCGTCTCAATCTTAACTTCTTCCTTAACAGCTCTTGTAGGTTCTGCTTTTTGTTCTTTTTTTGCTTTCAAACTCACTTTCTTTTGTCCTTTTCTCGCTGCAAAGGCTACAATGATTACAATGACTATGACAACTAGAATAAATATTAGTATCCATTGGATATCCAACCATCTATCAACATAATTAAGCCCCGTATCATAAGTAACATCAAAAGTTATGTCAGTAGATTCTTCAGGTGAATTTAGTGGATCATGATAAACAAAAAAATACCATGTGCCATCATAAGGTACTATAAAGCTATCAGATATATCAATCTCTGCTTCATGAAGCGCATACGCATAATCTAAGTCGTATACACCAACAGCAGTAAAATTTACAATGAAATTAACTGTAGGGATAAACCCTCCATCATTATACCATGTAATGTAATAAACATTCGGTGTTGATATAGATAAGGTTCCAATAGACCCGTTTGTGTTGTCAATTTGCCTGTAGAAGCTAGGACTACCCCAATTAAGCCAAATATCCATTTGATTAGCATCAGCTATGAAAAAGTCGATTGGGTTGGTGGCATTAAAATTATAGTCAATCGAAGATCCTGTATTTAAATATACCTCATAATACTGATACTCATTATATTGAAGGTAGAAAAGATCAATATAGCCTCCCATTCTAGTTGTTGTAGGAAGGTTCTCAAGCCTTTGATCCCAAATGAGAAAACTAACATAACCCGGACTTGATTGGATTGAAAAAGTTATCTCATTTCCTTCTTCAATATATTCTTTTTCATACCAATATTCGTTAAAACCAAGAGGTTCAGGAAGACTGGTGCGATAATTTACGAATCCAGATGAGTCCGCATTAGTGAAAGGGAACCATAGACCGACTTGAAGTAGAGGAAGCATAATTAGTCCAAGTATAATGGCAAAGAAGATTCCTCCACCAATATACATGGGACTGTAATACCACGGTCTATACCAGTGTCCAGCCCACCATGGAGAATACCACCATCTATAATACCAAGGATGATATCCCCATCGATAATACCTATAATGAGGCCGATAGTAATTATGTCTATAAGGGCCTCGTGGAGACCTTGAAACTATTCGATTAGCGCCAGTTCGACCAAACGGCATTCCACCAGGTCTTATTCCTCTTCCTCTAAAACTGGCAGGAGCTCCTCTAAAGCCTCCACCTCTGAATCCTCCTCCTCTAAAGCCTCCTCTAAATCCCCCACCACGCGGCATTCTTAATCAGGCACCTCTCTATTTTCTGTAGATCCTTTCTGTCGGAAAAAATAGTCATGATTTATTGCAGCAATAACCAAGAGCATTGAAATAATAGACATTGTCAATCCAAGGCTATCTAATGAAATTATTGTTGTAAGGTTCGAAATTGCAAACGCAATCCCAAATAGTATCCATTCAATAACCATAAAGATTATGAACAATATTGGAAAGACGTTTCGTAATAAAAACTCTGTTGTAGTGTATTTTTTCCCTATATAACTTGAGTAAATTAGGGAAAAAAGGCTAACTATGCCAAAAATCACCAATAAAACACTAAATATTATAATTGCTAACCATACAGCCCCATTTTTCGAAAATAAGTCTAGAAATGTTACAAAATAATCAGCTCCTCTTGCTTCAAATAGATGAAAAGTTACTTTTCCATCAAACATAAAAACAATCCCAAATAAACTAATTAAGTCTGTTTGATTCGCAGTAAAAAAGCCGTAGACCCCTCCAAAAGGTAAAAAAACACCTAAAACGATTGCTAATATTGAACATACAGTAGTAAACGAAAATTGAACAAATTTAGTATTAGCCACCGGTATTAATCCAACCTTATCAACATCTTTATCAGGGATGAAACTCCAACAATCTTGAATTGAGCATACACCAATTAATTTTTTATTTTCTACGACCGGTACAACATTCACTTGTAAATCACGCATCCTTGTAAATGCCTCAGTTACAGAAGTTTCTAATGAAACAGGAGATATTTTATACATCGCTGAGGTAACATTAGTATTTTTTGGGTCTAGTCCTTCTGCAATAGTATTTTGGACAATATCGAAGTCTCCTATTACACCAAGTACCTGCTCTGTTCCTTCTTCCACAACAACTAAATCTGGAATGCCTAATTTTTTCATCTTTTTCGCAGCATCTTCAACTGTTGCTTTACTAGTAATTGTATCATATTGATCATCTATTACTAAATCCTTTACAAAATATTCCTTAGTGGATAAGCCCATTCTTTATCACAAATTTTTTAGATAAATTAGTTATTAATTACAAAAAAAGACTGGACTATTAAATGTTACTATAGTCCAATTATTATTTTGGTTTTATCTAATTAAAATTTAAAATAGTTTTTATTTGTCTAATTGATGTTTCTAAAAATAAATATAAGTAGATAAAAAAAAGAGAAAGAGTATTTATTAATATAACTCTGTATCCTCGACCATAGTGGATGCTACAACTAATTCTTGCGCTGCTTTGGTAGCGCGCATTACTTTCGCCATGTTTCCTACTAATTTAAACTTACCTGCCATTAACCCTTGGATTGGATCAATTTCTTTCTTTAATACTTTTACCCAATTATCATAAGGACCTGAAAAAACAAATTCGGCACCTACTTTTTCACCTTCTTTTAACGGTCTAGGGGGTGAATTAGGAGGGAGCACGTCAAATTCCTCATCGGGGGCTAAAAGTTTAACTCCAGTACAATCGCCTTTATATAATCCAATAAAAACTTTAATTTCATGATCTAAGTTTCCACTGGGTTCAATAAAAAAAATAAAATCCCCTTCCCACCACGATGCTGCTACTCTATAATTGGGGTTATTATTTATTGCTTTTTTATAAGCTTCATTCCAATCTTCTGAAAATACCTTCACAATTTTCACTATTTGTTATTATATTTAGATAATTATAGTTGATATTACTTCTTATTAATATTGTTTATTATAAATTTATTTAGCTGAAATTTAAATTCCTACAAATTTGTGAAACATTCTTAAGAAAAACTAGTTATTAAAAAAAAAGATTTTTTAAACGCCAATCCCGATTGTATTTCCAATACCAGCTACAATTATTTTTGCTCCTTTTTCTGTACGTTTTCGTATCCCCATTTTAATCTTTTCTACAATGTTTGGTACACTTTGGGTGATACTCCTGCGCATGGTAGTGATAGCATCTTCTAAAGACTCTCTACATATCAATGCATCAATTGGAATTTCTTTTTTTGTCGAAGATTCTTCGATATGAAATTTCTCTACACCAACTCCACCAATAGCTGCTCCAACTCCTATAGCAATGGAACCACGTTTATCACCCGAAAGTTTCAAACCAGCATCAATCATTATTATTCTAGCTATATCATCTCCATGTTCTTCAATTAACTTCTTAATTGCAGTACCTGGTTTTCCAACAGTTCCACCCGGACCCTTTGCACGAACAACATAAACAATTCTATCTTCAAAGTTCACTTCTTGGACTATGGTATCTTTTGCAATTTCACGCGCTTCAATATCCCCATTATCAGACACATTCCTTACAAAATTTCCAACAACCAAGGGACCAAGGGCATCTCCAATAGGACTACCTTCTGAAAATGCTTTAGTAGCGTGATAATATGATTTTGCCATTGAAGTAATTAAGCTCATTTGCATCGAGATTTGCATGAGTAAAATGTAGGATTTTGATTTCTTACCTAAAATTAAGTAATGCTTAACAAGCCTATATATAAAATCCACAGCCATTACGGCTTCAAGTAAGTTTTCCAAATTCTGAGCATCTGCAGAACCCTTTATTATATTTGGAGCCATTAGCGCTACTTCTTCTTTGAATCTATCATCTCTAACATCAATAACATGCTCTAACTTTCGAATAATTCCAAGAGGATCAAGTGAAACAGGAGTAATTGCAATAAAAGTTAAAAAATCTTCGAGTTTAATCATTAGATCTTTGTCTGTTTCTTTCTTATCAGCATACTTCTTAAAATTTGACAATAAAATTTGTTTACATTCATCATCCCATTCTTTAAGTTTAGTTAATCCGGTTTCAATTTCTTTCTTTGATCTCCATGCTTGAAGTTTAGTTCCGTAGAACATCGAAATGAATATTAATACGAACCATAAAATTTGGATTATTAAACTAAGGGGATCTACTGGAGTTTGCATTAAATTAAAGATCATATTTATCCTTTCTATATTTCAAGTCTTATTATTTAAGAATTTTAATCTATTATTTCATAATAACAAAATTTATTTAGTCTTATATTCTTTTCTATTATAAAGAATAGAATTAGAACAACACAGACAGCTTAAGAGATATACATGATCGATGATGAGGATGAAGACGAGATCTTAAAGAAAGGGGTCTCATTAAAAAGTGTACTAAAAAATTTACTCTTGGTTCTATTAATCATAATTGGAGCACTTTTTATTTATTTAGCCAGTGGGACCAATCAAATGACTAACTGGTTTATAGGTTTTACATTAATATGCTTAGGTTCCACATTAATTCAAATTCAAAAGCGTCAATCTGAACCAATTATGCAAACATTGTCTATTTTAAAATGTAATGTGTGTGGGATTACGAAAGTAAGAAATTACCAACACGGAGATTATGTTTTTAGAGAAATAGAAACATGTAATGATTGCGATGAGTCAATGCTAATAGAACAAATATATAGTGTAAAATTAAAAAAACCAACAGTTGCGAAAAAAGAAGAAAAACTAAAAAGTAAAACCAAGAAATAAATTATCTAATTGTATAATTAGTGTGGTGCTTCCTTATTTTTAATAAATTAGGAATGGGTGGATCTTTCGACCATCTTCATGAAGGCCACAAATATTTAATTAAGATTGCTTTATCACTCTCAAGAAAAGTGATTATTGGTTTAACAACTAAAATTTTATTGAAAAATAAGAGATTTCCTTCTAAAATAGAAACCTATAAAACAAGAGAAGAAAATCTAAAGGGATTTATCAAGACTTACACTGATATTAGTAGAGTAGAAATTATACCTTTAGAAGATCCATATGGACCTCCTATTCATGAACCTGATTACGAGAGTATTATCGTAAGTCAAGAAACTTATAAAATTGCTCTCAAGATTAATGAAATAAGAGAAAGCAAAGGGTTTAAACCTATAATTATAATTGTAATACCATTTATTAAAGATCATAAAAATCAAAAAATTAGTTCTACAGCAATTCGCGAACAGTTAATGTAAAAAGTTTTTTTAAGGAACCAATATATTTAGAATTATATTAATTAATTGCTTGATTTGGGATTAAATTGCTTAAAGCTATTAGCAAATTATACTCGGAATATCATCTCAATCAAGCCTCATTTTTCTTTCAATTCTTTATTTTGCCAAGGGAGTAAACATTTATTTTTTAAGTTTTTTTCCCTTGGCTTCGGATGTTGTCTATATTAATTGATAATAATGTATCTATTTCTTCCTTAATGGCTATAAATTTATTCTAATTTAAGATATGACAATTTTAAGTAAAGTTTCGCGCGTAAAATTTAAATAAGTTACAAATTTAGAAATTATATAATAAAAAGGAAAAATTTTTGGATGTAATCATATGGCAATCACGCTTAGAAAACAAGTAATAAAGATATTAAAGATTTTAAAAGAAAAAAAAGAAATAGTTATTGCAGAAGATTTAGCTCACGAATTAAATATTGATTATATAGTACTTATGTCTGCAGTAAATGACTTAATAGAATATAACTTAGGTGGATTTAAAGAGAAAGAGATTAATAGAGTCTCATTAAATGAAGAGGGTCAAGGTTACCTAAAAAACGGATTACCTGAAAGACAGCTTTTGCAACTTTTATTAAAAACTGAGATTAAAGAAATATCTATTGAAGATTTTTTAAAGAGATCTAAATTAAATAAAAATATCTTCTATATTGGTCTTTCAAATATGAAAAAAAATCGTTGGATTGCTCAGAGTAAGGCAACAGGAGATAATAGAATTTATCTTTTAGCAGAAGACTACTCTGAATCCAAATTGGAGAAACTCTTAAATATATTTAAAGGAAAGAAGTTTTTAAATTATTCTTCATTTACAAAGGAGGATTTAGAACAAGTTGAAATTCTTAATAAAAGAAAACTGATTAATAAAACGAAAAAAATAGAAAGATTAATATTTTTAAGTGAAAAAGGTAAGAAGCTACAACTTTCAAAAATCCAAGAATTAAAACAAGTTAGTAAGATTACATCTAAAATGCTTACAGATGGCTCTTGGGATAATTATGATTTAAAAGCTTTCGATATTACTAAACCAGGCCCTCTCTTAAAGGCTGGTAAGTTTCATCCTGTTATTGCCTTAATAAATGAAATAAGAGAAATATTCTTATCAATGGGCTTTACAGAAATACGTGGTCCTATTGTAGAGAGTGCCTTTTTTAATTTTGATGCTTTATTTCAACCCCAAGATCACCCAGCAAGAGAAATGCAAGATACTTTTTATCTGGATAATCCTAAAGTGGCAAAATTACCAGAAAAAGATAGGGTACTTGCGGTAAAAGAAACCCATGAAAATGGGGGGGATTCTAACTCAATTGGATGGGGTTATGAATGGGATGAGGATATTGCAAAAAGAACAGTTTTAAGAACCCATACGACGGCAACAACTATTAGGCGTTTAGCTCAATTCTATAAAAATAATGAAAATGTACCTGTGAAGGTCTTTTGTATTGACCGCGTATTTAGGAATGAAAAAGTCGATAAATCACATCTAGCAGAATTTATGCAGATAGAAGGTATAGTTATTGATGATCATGTAAATTTAGGTGACCTTATTGGACTTCTATCAGAATTCTATAGAAAAATGGGATTTAAAAAAATCATTACTCGACCAGGCTTTTTTCCTTATACAGAACCTAGTATGGAAGTTGCAGTTTATTATGATAAATTAGGCGAATGGCTAGAAATGGGAGGAAGTGGAATTTTTCGCCCAGAAGTAACCTACCCTTTCGGAATTAAAGAACCCACAAGAGTACTCGCATGGGGGCAAGGTCTTGAGCGGATTGCAATGTTATATTACGGGCGAGAAGATATAAGAGATTTGTATATCAATCCAATTAAATGGTTAAGACAACAAGCTTATTAAAAATGAGGTGAAAAGAATTCCAACATTAGAATTAAAAATTGAAAGATTAGAAAGACTGGTAGGAAAAAAATTAAATATTGAAGATTTGGAATATGATTTACAATGGATTAGTCTTGATTTGGAGGGTGTTAATGAGGAAGAACAAAAAATTAAAGTAGAATATAACCCAAATAGACCTGATTTCTCAAGTCCAGAAGGTATTGCAAGAACATTAAAAGGTTATTATGAACTCGAATTAGGGTTAGCCCAATATGAGATCACACCTGGAGAAATAGTTTTAAATGTAGATCCTTCAGTTAAAAAAGTTAGACCATATATTGTGTGTGCCGTCATCCGTAATATCGATTTAGATGAGGACGAAGTCGCTACTTTAATGAATATTCAAGAACATTTGCATTGGGCTGTAGGTAGAGATAGAAAGAAGGTAGCAATAGGGGTCCACGATTTTGATAAGGTGGTTCCTCCATATCGTTATACTGCAGTCAAACCAGAATCTGTTAGCTTTACTCCCTTGCATGGAGATGGGTATCCCATGAATTTAGAAGAAATTTTACTATTACACGAAAAAGGAATTGAATATGCTCATATCTTAGAAGAAAAAGAAGTATATCCTATTATTTTTGATAAAAATAATGAAGTACTTTCATTTCCACCAATAATTAACGGGGAACTAACGACTGTTACAGAACAAACACAAAATCTTTTCTTAGATTTAACAGGAACTAATTTCAATGCTGTAAATTTAGCCTTAAATATATTAGTAACAACATTAGCAGACATGGGCGCAACAATAGAAAGTGTTAAAGTAAATTATGAAGGTGAAAAAGAAATAACTACTCCCAATCTAAAACCTAATAAATGGGAAGTAAAGATTGACTATATTAATAACTATATTGGATTGAATTTATCAGCCACAGAAATGATAAAATGTTTTCAAAAAGTTAGAATGGACGCTAAAAATTCCAAGAAGAAAGGACACCTGGAAATATGGGTACCGGCTTATCGCGGAGACATAATGCACGTTGTTGATTTTACGGAAGAATGTGGAATGGGGTATGGATATTTTAATATTCCTAAAACAATTAAAGAAGGATGTATTGGAAACTATCATCCCCTCCAAACTTTCTCAAATAAAGTACGTACCCTTATGATCGGAGCAGGATATTTAGAAGTTTTAAACTTTATATTATCTAATTCAGAAAAACATTATGATTATATGAAACAGGAATTTAAAGAGGAAAAATCACTTCAAATTGCAAATCCAGTTTCTAAAGAATACAATACTACACGTACAAGAATTCTTCCAAAATTAATGGAAACTCTTCTTTATAATCGTTCTGAGGAGAAGCCAATTAGAATTTTCGAGGTGGGGGATGTGATATTATTAGCACCTAAAGAAGAAACTGGTGCTAAGAGAGAAGTACACCTCTCAGCAGTTACTTATCATGAAGATGCTGATTTTACAGAGATTCGCTCAACATTAGACTTTATAATGACATCACTTGGTCATTACTCAAATTACCAAGTAAAGCCAGGAAATAATCCAACTTACATTTCTGGTAGATATGGAGAAATCTATTTGGATGATTCTATTATTGGAGAAATTGGAGAAGTTCATCCAGAAGTATTAGTAAATTTTAAGTTAGAGTTCCCTGTAGCAGCAATGGAATTGAATTTGGAATTATTAACTAAAAATTTTTTATGACACACGCAATAAGGAATAAAGTTCATTAGAATATTTTTAATATTTTTTGAAGGTTTTGATATTGAGCAATAATGAAGAATTTAAAGAAGAATTAGAGCAATATAGAAAAGAGATAGATGAAATTGACGATAAAATTGTTGATCTATTAAATAAAAGAGGAAATTTCGCTATTAAATTAGGAGAGATTAAAAAAAAATTAAAACTAGAACTAACCCAGCTACACAGGGAAAGAGAGGTTATAGAAAGGATTAAAAGTAAATCATCTGTTTTTAAAAAATCAAATATGGAATTAATTTGGAATGAAATTATTGGTGCCAGTAAAGTGATACAAGGAAAAACCGTTAAGGTTGGATATCTAGGACCTATGGGGACTTTCACTCATCAAGCGGCACTTGAATTATTTCCTAAATCTGGATCAAAATTTATTCCATATAACAGCTCATTAGATATATTTAATGATATTGAAAAGGGTGTTATTATTTTTGGAGTAATCCCTATAGAAAATAGTTTACAAGGAACTGTTCTAGAAACTATCGACATATTAATCGAAAAAGAACTTCTTATCTATAGCGAGGTTGAATTAAGAATAATCCAAAATTTAATTGGTTTAAAGGAATCAAAAGTTTCGGATATAAAAAATATATTTTCACATCCTCAAGCATTCGCCCAAACACGTTTATGGATAAAAGGAAACTTACCTAATGTAAATTTAATCAACGTAAGCTCGACTGCAGAAGCAGTCAGAAGGGTTCGTAAATTAAATGACAAATCGTATGGGGCTATTGGGACGGTATTTGCAAGTGAAGTTTATGATTTAGAGATTCTAAAATTTAAAATTGAAGATGAGCCGATAAATTATACACGATTTTTAGTATTATCTAAAAAAGAATATCCATTAAAAACCGAAAAGATGAAAACTTCAGTAGTATTTGCTACTAAACATATACCTGGTGCTTTATACAACGTTTTAAAAGTATTTTCTGATGCAAAAATAAATTTATCAAAAATAGAATCTAGACCTAGCAGAAAAATACGTTGGGAATATATTTTCTTTATGGATTTTGAAGGAAATAAAGATGAACCACATATTAAGGAAGCACTTCAGTTAATGAAAACAAACGTTATTTGGCACAAAATCCTAGGATCTTACCCAATGAAATAAAATTTTGTTTTTAAAAATCTCTTTACTTTGAAGCATTTTGATTTCTAAAAGTATTTTAATTATTTTTTTTTATTACATGTATATAATGTTTAACAATTCTATAGAGTATAATTTGGCTCGGTTAATATGCTTGGCAAAGTAAGGAATGATGGAAGAATATTTAATGAAATTCGAAAAACCAATATAGAGCGTAATTATCTTAAATATCCAGAAGGGTCTGTCTTGATTACTCAGGGTAGTACCAAAGTAATCATAACTGCATCTATTTTAGATTATGTTCCTAAATTTTTAGCTGATACAGGTACTGGATGGATAACTGCGGAATACAATATGTTACCTAGAGCTACTCAATTACGAAATAGTCGAGAAAGGAATAGATTAAGGGTAAAAGGTCGAACTCATGAGATACAACGATTAATTGGGAGGTCTATGCGTGCTGCGTTTAATTGTGAACAAATAGGAGAAAGAACTATCCAAATAGATTGTGATGTCATTCAAGCAGATGGAGGAACAAGATGTGCTGCTATAACTGGGGCGTTCGTGGCAGTTTTTGATGCGGTTAATTATTTGTATAATGAAAAATTAATATATGATTTTCCAGATTACAAAGTTACTGCAGCCATATCCTTAGGAATTAAAAATGACAAAGTAATTTTGGATTTGAATTATAATGAAGATTCAAAAGTAGATGTTGATTTTAATCTTGTACTAAATGAAGACTTAGAATTTATAGAGATTCAGGGTACAGCTGAAGGAAAAACGTTTAATAAAGACAAATTAAATGAAATTTTGGAGCTTGGTCAAAAAGGAATTTTAGAATTAATTCAAATACAAAAAAAGGTTTTAAACTTATAAATCCACTTTTTTTAATTTTTATAAAATTATTGTAATTTAGGCTTTAATTTACTAATTGCAGAGCTAATCCTATATTTTTCATCGGTTTTTTGTGATTTAATTAGATGATATTGTTTTATTAATCTGAATTCGTTGGCTTTTTCCCTATTTATATTAACTAAATTGGTATTTTCATTAGGATCTTTTTGTAAATCAAACAAATATTCTTGATTTAGTTCCTCATCAAAAATGTATTTCCATTCTGCTTTTTGAATAGATATTAGAAGAAAGCCTTCTCTAGGATTTCTTTTCATAAATCTATTCTTTTGGTAGCAAGCAGAGATAATAAAATCATCCCTTTTTTGGGGAACACCCTTCATCAAAGGAATTAAGCTTTTCCCTTGAAACCATTCTGGAATTTCTATCCCAA
This sequence comes from Promethearchaeia archaeon, assembly GCA_049671145.1. Classification (GTDB taxonomy): domain Archaea; phylum Asgardarchaeota; class Lokiarchaeia; order Sigyniarchaeales; family SOKP01; genus SOKP01. Next base: position 513 of record JBATUM010000169.1, on the reverse strand, counting down.
AATAATCTAATATTGTGGGTGCAATGTCTATTAATTCTACTTTCTCTTTAATATAATTTAAATTAGTATTTACTCCTTTTTCAACAATAAAAAGAGGGACTCTTAATAATTCTTGATATACACTTCCTTGGTGTCCAAGAAGTCCGTGTTCATAAAGAGATTCTCCATGATCTGAGGTTATTATAATCAATGTATTCTTCTTAAAATGGTAATTTATATATTCGAATAAATACCTTAAATTTTCATCACAGAAATTGATTTCTCCATCATAAAGAACAGTTAATTTGTCTAATGTATCACTTGAAATTTTATATTTTTGGTGGTGTACAAGAATTTCCTTGGATAAATACTCCCTTTCATTAGAATCTATATCAAATCTTCTAAGATTTAATACATTTCTCGATGGGGGGTTATATGGGCCATGAGTTTCCATAAAATGAGCCCACATGAAAAGGGGTCCTTTATGGGTGTTCAAAAAAGAGATAATTTTATTAATTATATAAGTGGCGTTAT
>JBATUM010000168.1:0-7248 GCA_049671145.1 Promethearchaeia archaeon | reverse complement strand
GTTGTAATTAAACCAGATATCATTTTAACCTGATTAGTTATCTGAGGTTTGATTTCTGATAAATTATTTATACAAAGTATTGTTGGAAATGATAAATTTCTAAATCCTTCAATGAATAATACATCTGTTTTTAACGGACCTTTATCAATCCATTCAAGTATACTATGAATTTCAATATCCTTTTTAGTGAAAATAACATATTCATTGAATTTATTTCTAGATATAGAATATTGAGCACCAGCATCGGTAAATTTATATGAATTTTTTCCCTGTGTATCTATTCTATGTTCATGAATATTTTTAATTACAGAACAGCTACAGTTTAACTGTTGTTTTAATAAAATAATGGCCTTTACTATTAAGAAAGTTTTGCCACTTCCAGAATAGCCAATAACGCTTATAACTTTCATTAAAATTTACATAAAATATTAAATATTAAAAGATAATCCATTCAATTCTTTCTCATTTTTTAATTTTCTAGTTCTAAAAATTTCTACTAAAATCCTTGAAGCCTCATTACTCATAATAAAACAATATAAACAATTAATCTATAATATTATTGTTAAAATTTTTTTTCATGAATTTAGTAAAAATTATTTGTTGAAAATTTTAAATTATGGTTGAAGCAAAAGAAAAGATCGTCTTCGATGCTAATTTTTTTATTTGTGCCATATCAATCAGAGCTAAAAACTTTTTGAAAAATTTAGACCATGCTGGAAAAAAATTAGGACTCGATTATTATATTTCCGAAAAGGTATTTAATGAGATTAAAGCACCTTATACTTTTAAAGATCGATTTAAAGCTTTTATAAACGTTGAAAAAATTTTGCAATCCGAAATTCAGATGATAAAGGATGAGTTAAATAAATCGAACATCAAGTTCCCTGCTCAAGATCCTGATTTATCATTGATAGCTTTGAGTGAAAGATTGATGGATGACGATTCAACTATACATATAGTTACAGATGATTTTAAATTAGCAAAAAATACGGCCTCTATCTTGAAAAATAAAGTTAATATCTTATCTCTTTCAAGTTTTCTCCTTAAAATCAATAGAACAATACCAGATAAACATATGAGAAATTATTTTAAGACATTATGGAGAAAAAGTTTGAATTATACATTACATTACATGATAGAACGAGCACATGTTTACCCAGCTGAACAGAAAATACAATGGTTAATTGAAAAAGCTATCAATGTCACTCAAGACTCTATATTAACTCAAGACGTTCATTTTCTTGATAAACGAGAGGAACAAATGAAATTTAAAATCGGTATTAGCAAATATCCTCAAGAAATTGCTATTGCAGAAAAATTTATTGAAAATCAAAAATTATCTCATAGTAAGGAGGAAAAAATTCATGAGATTCAAAATTTTTTAGAAAATTTAAAAATTTCAAGAGAATATCTTAAGAGAGCGCGTGAATGCATTATTAAAAATGAATCTAATAAGGCTGCTAAGCTTTTGAAAAAAGGTAATGGATTTTTAATTTCATTATTACAGTTAGCTGCGGGTGAATTAACTAAACTAAGAAGTTATGAGATTGTAGAAGCACTTATTTGCTCTGAGATATCTAAGATGGAGTTTTTACGGGCCTTTATTTTAGTTTCTTTAGGAAGAGTTAACTCTGCAATAGATTCACTTGAAAGAGCTGCATTATTTTCAACCATTATACATAATCACCAAACATGCTTAACCCTAAATTATGTTAAAGCACTCATCCTTCTTTTTCATGGGCTTTACGATAATGCAATTATGGCTTATAATTTCACTGAAGAACTAGCAGATATTTATAAGGATGATAAACTGAAATTGAAATGTCTAATAGGTAAAGCTATTGCTCTATATATTCAAGGAAAAGAGACAAAAACCGCTATGGGAATAATGGAGGAAGTTTCAAATATGGATTTTGAACAAAACTTTTTAGATGCAATAATCGTTTTTGGTGAATTAGGAGATTATTTCCTAGCCCTGGGTCATTCGCAGATTGCTGCAAATCTTTATAATGAAGCTTTAGAAATTAGTATTGATTATAAGCTAAAAGTTAGAAGTGACATTCTGATTGAAAAATTAAAAAGAGCATATATTGCAACTGTATTAAACGGTTATTCAGCAGAAGACATGATGGTTGATAAATTGGATTTATTATTAGATAAAGCCTATTCGGTGAAAAACATTGAGAAGTATAATGAACAGATTAAAAAGATATCAACCTTTAACATTTTATTCTACACTCCCTTTCCATACATTTCTGGAAAAAAAAAAACAATACAATTCCTTAAATTACCTAAAGAGCTTCAAGAAGATTATTTGGAAGTTGTTCATTTTGAAAAACTAGATGTTAAAAACGAGATTCAATATTTATTCATTGTATCTCATTATGAGTTAGGTTTATTAGGGATAATTGTAAGAACTGATGATAATCTTACCGGAATTGCTGAAAATTATTCTTTAAAATTAAAATCAAATGCAAAAGTCAAAATATATGATCCAACAGATGAGTTAAAAGATAACTTCTTAATACGTGCGATCGTTGAAGTGTTAGGTAAAAATACTTGTGAGATAGTATATTCTTTACCCTCGTTCTTTAAAGCACTTAATTTATAGCTTACCCTTAGTTTTTTAATTAAATAATCATACAATATTTCTCTTGATAATTACTAAAATCTCTTTTTAGATAACTGAGGTGTGTATTCAGCGTTCGCTTAAACATCTTTTACTCATCATTGTTTTGCAAATTGTGAAAAATTTATCTAATTTTAAGATTCTTGATTTATTGGGTAAAAAGAGATTTCCTATAGAAGAAATATTTTTATTGAATCAATATTTTGGGGAAATCTTATAAAAATTTAGAAACTACTTACCATTCTTCAATCCCTTCAAACTCAATTTCAATAGTCTCATCTGTAAGTGAGCTTTCCACTAATTGAAATTGAAATACCTCTTCCATAATATATGTTATGAAGTTATTAAAAAAGATTGATGCATTTTCATTAAGACTGTGAATCATTTGTAATCTGTAGTGCTCAGGAGTAATTAAGAAGATTTCTGTGGAATTGAACCAGTTAAATCCTTTCAATTCAAATAAATTCAGTAGATGAGAAATAATTTCAAGTTTAGAGTTTTTTTTTAAATGTAGATGTAATTCTAATTTGTAACGATTTGAAAAACTTCGAGCAGCTTTTATTGCAAGTTTTTCTACAACTTCTTTAGTTACGTAATTTATCATTTCTTTAAATGTATTTCTGGAAATACTCATCATATCAATTGTAATTTTTGATTTATGCATATCTATCCACGCATGAAAAGCTCGAATAAAAACTTGCGTTTTATTCAAGTTTAATTCATTAGATAACTTTTCCAATGCTTCATGAGTTTCATTATCTAATCTTAAACCTACAAAATGGGGTTTTCCAGGAATTTTTTATCACCTAATTTAGTGTCATATTGTTAAACAATTGTCACAATATTTATATATTATTAAGTATTTATTTCTTTTGTTTAACATTGTTAAACATATTTTTATATTGAAAAAAAAAATGAAAATGAATTTATGGAGGTTAATTAATTTTGAACAATTTAAATGATAAAGAAGAGATTAAGAATAAAATGGGCTTGTATACCTTTGCTTGGGATGAATGTAAGCCAGAAGAATTTCCAAAAATGTTTACTGAAGTCATGGTATTTGAAGCATGGACACCAAACAAACAGGTTTTAATGTTTAAATTTGGGAGTCTTCAGGAATTAATTGAAGGGAGAAAAAGGATTGGTGGTTACTTTCCAAGTGAAACGGTTATTCGTCATAACTTAAGCAACGTCACATTTGTTGAAATCACAGACACTACAGCTGAAACCAAAACAGTTTTTACGTCCGCTACGTTCTTTCAGCCTAAGTTAGACGCCCCAACAGTATGGATTAGTGGAGTATTTTACGATAACTGGGTAAAAACGAATAATGGCTGGCTAATTAAGAATCGAGTGATGATTTACGACAATGCCCCGCCAACTATGCTTAAAACTAAAATGTGAAAAAACAATTTAGTTTGGTGCCAACATGGTTCGATGATCACTATGGAACGCAAAATTCTCTTGTTAGGGTTGTTAAGTCAGCATGAAATGCATGGTTATCAGTTAAATGAAATGATTGATACGCATATAGGTACAAGTCTGCGCTTAACTAAACCCACTGGGTATCGGGTCCTACAACAAATGGCGGATGATGGCTGGATTAAGTTTAGAGAAATTCAGGAAGGTAAACGTCCTTCTAAGCGCATCTATTCTATTACTTCGCTAGGACAACAACAATTCCACAAATTATTACGTAAAAGCCTTTCTCAGTATGAACCCGTCGAAAATCGAAACTTAATCAGTCTAATCTTTTTAGATGCCCTCCCTTTGAATGAAGTAATTCTTTTATTGAAGAAACGGAGTAGTTCACTTGAAAAGTTGATTTTGGATACTCATAAAGAATCAGAGCAGCATGAACATGGACACTTTGGGTTCTTACTTGAGAATCGAACCCGTCATATTACTACTGAGTTAGAATGGCTAAAAGAAGTAATATCTCATCTTGAAACAGCGAAAACGAATGAAACTGAAAAAAATCGAATGGAGAGTAAAACATGAACAAAATGCAAACTTCTGATATGGCTATTGAAACCTTTGAACTAATCAAAAAATATGGTGATGAAGTTCTTGCGGTGGATGGAATCAACCTTTCGGTTCCTAAAAATATTATTTTTGCCCTTCTTGGTCCCAATGGGGCAGGAAAAACGACTACAATATCAATGTTAACCACACTTTTTGAATTATTTAATTCTTTTGTTTACCATTGTTAAACATATTTATTATTTTGAAAAAAAAAAAAAAAAAAATGAAAATGAATTTATGGAGGTTAATTAATTTTGATAAAAGGCGATCAAGATTTAAAAAAAACTCTTACTGAACTCAATATCAATCAGAAAAAGGCAATATTTACTGTAATGTTATCTTCTTTCGTGGATGTTTTAGGATATACTCTGATCTTTCCTCTTCTCCCAACTATACAGGGATTATTTGGGGCAAAATACATAATAATGGGGCTTATAATTGCAGCCAATCCTTTAGCAGCTCTTTTCTTTAGCCCTATATGGGGTCGGTTGTCTGATAAATATGGAAGAAAACCTATTTTATTAATCTCCCAAAGTGGGACACTAATTGCATTCTTAATATTAGCAACTTCTCCTACCATCGAGATAATATTGTTTTCCCGAATCTTGGATGGTATTTTCGGAGGACAAATACCAGTGCTTCGGGCTTTCATTACTGATGCAACTGATGAAAGCGATCGAGGTATATATATGGCAAAGTTCATGAATGCATTTCTTTGGGGTATGATCGTTGGACCTGCCATTGGTGGATTTTTAGGGGCAATTGACTGGCGCCTTGTTGCATATTTTGGTGCAATTTTATCAGGGATTTCAATAATCCTTACTATAACTATTTTAGTAGAAACAATGCCAAAAGAACGAATCAAATGGATGCAACAGCAAATAACTTTAACGAAAGATAAGAAAAAGGAAAAAATGCTCACAAAAGCTTTTTTAATACTTATGATTACATTTTTACTTATTACGTTTGCACATAATATATATGCAAACGCGGTAACATTCATTTTAAATGACCGAGTAGGCGCTACTCCTATGACCATTGGAATACTAATGGTGGTTTCAGGTATCTTATTTTTTATTTTTACAATGAAATTGTATGAACCATTGTATAAAAAATTCGGAGAGAAAAAATTAACGCTATCGGCATTTTTAGTGATAATTGTTTCCTTTCTAATTTTTCCTTTCTTAGATCAACTCTGGATGTTTTTCGTTTTTCTAATACCATTTAGTTATAGTATAGCAATCCTTATACCAGCCGTTCAAATGAAGATTACATTTGCCGCTCCTCAAACCAGACAAGGTGAAACTTCTGGATGGATAACAGTTGGTCAGTCTATAGCCGATATTACCGCTCCATTATTAGCAACATATTATTTAGGACTGGGAGCGTTACTAATCTTTGATTCGTACATGTTGATTGGATTTTCAACATCATTGCTATTTTTAATTGCATTTATTATAATGGTTGCTGCTGGTAAAAAAGGGGGAACAGATACGATGACGCAAATGATGCAGGGTGGCCAAAGTGAGGAGGAAATGATAAACATGATGGAGATGATGCAAAATGGTCAAACAAATGATCAAATGAAAGAAGTTATTAAGAATATAGAAAAGAGTGATAAAAGTGATAAATAAAGACAAGTAAGAGAATGAATTAATTAATTTTTTTTTAATTTTAATAATCAAAAAGAATTAATAAATTGTTACGATTTTATTGTTTCTCACCTTTTCACTGGTTATTCCGCTGAATTTTTTAAACAAATTTTCGATAAAAGGTTTGGGATGATATTTAGAACTACATTGCTTCCCTCTGGAGCTCATTCAACTACATTCAATCTTGATGATTTGACCATCAGCTATAAAGATGCAAATGTACTCATAAAATTAAAGATAAAAATAGTTGTGAGATAGTATATTCCTTGCCGTCGTTCTTTAAAGCCCTTAATTTATAGCTTAATTCTTCCTTAAACTCTTATCTCACTAAATTAGAATCAATAAAAAACAATTTGCAGAATAGATTTGAAGAATATTTAGTTGATTTTGAGAGGAGTATTGAAAAGATTTTCTCTTCTTTCTTCTGGTGTTTTCCCTGATTTAAATGCATTTATCATATCCACATTACCATAGAATCTTGTATTAAATTCGCAAAATGCATAATCAACAAAAAATGATCAAAATTGTTAAATAAAAAAAAAATTAATTATTATCCTATCCAATAAAATTAAATCAAAAAAAATGAAAATCTCAAAAAGCAAAAAAAGTTTAGTTTTCTTCTTCTTATTGATGGTATTGATATCGTTAAATTTTCGAATTTCACCAAAAAATATAATTGAGCCCTCAAATTCTAACCTTAAAACTTCTGGAGGTTGGATTATTCCCCCATTAATAATTGATGGTGATGGTGGTTGGCCTATCCTTTCTCCATGGTGTACTGGTTCTGGAACTCCAAACGATCCTTACGTAATAGAGAATATTACCATCGATGCAGTTGGATCTGGAAGCTGCTTAGAAATAAGGCATACTGAAAAGCATTTCATCATAAGAAATTCTACTTTTTTAAATTCAGGTATTGGAGGAGGCTCACCTCCTTATGAA
>JBATUM010000167.1:0-2094 GCA_049671145.1 Promethearchaeia archaeon | reverse complement strand
ATTATGATATATGTGAAGATGTCAAAGAAGTATTAGAGAAAAGAGAGGTGTTAGATTAATTAATAATTTTAAGAAACCTATTAGAATTGCGATTGTCGGTAAAGGTGGAGTTGGAAAGACTGTAATCACAGTTTTATTTACAAAAATTATTTCTGAATATTATAAGTACAAACTTCTATTGATAGATGCTGATCCTACTCATCCACATTTATGTAATATGGTTAAAGTTAAACCAAGTAAATCCCTTGAGGAATTAAGAATTGAAGCTGTAAAGAAGGCGCACAATGGAGGAGAATCTGCTCAAAAACTTGCTGAGAGAATAGATTTTGATGTATATGAAGGGATGGCTGAAAGTAAAAATTTTTGTTTGTTTTCGATTGGTCAACCAGAAGGTCCTGGATGTTTTTGTCCATCTAATATCCTTCTAAGAAAAGTCATCGAGTCAATTTCCAAAGATTTTGATATTATCTTAATAGATGGTGAAGCTGGACTTGAACAAATTAATCGTATGGTGTTAAAATCTATTGATATCCTTATAATTATAACAGATTTGTCTCTAAGAAGTATTGAAACCGCAAACTCTATAAGAAATCAAGCTGCAAAGTATACAAATTATAAAAATTTAGGTGTTCTAATCAATAAGGTTAAAGGAAATATTGATATCATTGCTAACAAGCTAAAACAATTAGAACTTCCTTTAGTTGGCTCAATACCAGAAGATAATATTATAATGGAATTTGATTTAGAAGGAAGACCTCTTATTGATATCCCTGAGGATTCAGAAAGTTTTATGAGTTTAAAAAATGTAGTAGAACAGCTTTTCTCTTCTTTTAATTAAGTTTTTTCATAATTTCATTTGCCCAAGCAATTGCTTTCTCCTTTGCTTCTTCAGGATTATTATTTAGTGGTTCACGAAATCCGATCTTTCCTATAATTTCTGTATCTTTTAATGCATTGCTGAATCGTTCTAAACCTTTTCCAGAGCCTCCAGCGCTACAAGTCCAAATGGCTACTTTTTTGCTAGAAAGATCAAACATCGATAAAAATGAGCGCAATGGTGGTGAGTAATTCCAAGCCCATACGGGAGTCCCTAAAAATATTAAATCATAATCGAGAGGATTTTTAGCAATTTCATTTAGTTTAGGTTTCTTTTTCGTGGTTGATTGATACCCCCCCCGCATATATTTCATCGAGCTACTTGGGCTAAGCTCCTTAACTGGCTTGAGCTCTAAAATGTCAGCTTTTATTGTATCTCGAATAGTTTCAGCAATGAATTGGGTATTTCCCGTAAGAGAATAGTAAACAATTAGAATTTTTTCTATCATTTTTCATAGGTTCTTTAACTTTTAAACTAAACAATAGCACTTAAGATAAATACTTAATTAATTTCTAAGAAAAAGTTTTTATATTAAAAAGCTTTAAAGAATTTCGAAATTTTGATTAATCGGAACAAATCTTCATCAACTAGAATCGTCTGGGAAAGAATATGCTATTAGTAGCATGTGTGTAGGTTTAGGGATGGGAGCTGCTACAATCATAAGAAACGAATCTCCAAAGTAATATTCTTTGGGAAACTTCTTTTTTTATTTAATTCTATAAATTTTGCTTAACTGAAAATTAGTCTAAATTAAGCTAAGTACTTTCAATAATTGTATCATTAATCTTTTGTAAAATATCTATGACCTCTGATAAAGCCTTTGTATCGATTCTTATTTGTGCTCCTCTATAGTATGGAGTTTCTATAATATATACCTGTTCATTAAATTCTATTTTGAGTTTACTCGCAAATCCATTCTTTACTTCAAATTTTAATATATCGCTCATATTAATCTTATTGTTAATTATTCTTTTAAATTTTCTCTAAAATAGTAGCAATTCCTTGCCCCCCACCTACACAAGCAGTAGCAAGTCCATAAGTTCCACCTTCATGCTTTATTATTCTTGCCATGGTTCCAACCAATCTTACTTTGGAGTACGCAAATAATCTAAAATAACAGCCTCTCTCATTTTAAGTCATCACATTTCAATAATACTTATTAATATTTTTTTACATATTATTAATTTAATTTATTTTCTTATTGCCCAAAACTTTGT
>JBATUM010000166.1:0-6607 GCA_049671145.1 Promethearchaeia archaeon | reverse complement strand
AGAAACATGTGTCATATTCAATTTGAATTAATGAATCATATTGCAAATACATTACTTGAACTCCAAAGGAAGCAAAATGTACTTACTCAACTTTTACTTAAACGGGATGAGACAGGGAGCAAATTGTTAAAAGAATTTATGAAGAAGAAAGAAGATTATGAGAAAAAGGATGAAGATTCCTATGATATATATCAATAATAATTTCACTTTTTTTTAAAGTAAGGGATATTTTGGGTCTCTCTTTTCAAAAAAAGCACTTGAAGCCTCATTTATATCTTTTGAACTAAATGTTAATACAATTGAACTATTTTCAAGTTGTAATACATTCTCCAAACTTGGGGAATCCATTGACAAATTAATGGCTTGTTTCGTCATTCTTAAGCCTAATGGACTTTTTTTTAGCAATTCTTCTGCGAGTTCCAATGCAGAAGCCAACAGATCATCCTTTTCTACCACTTTAATTACTAAACCACTCTTTTCAGCTTCCTTTGCACCAATAATTTTTCCTGTATAGAGGATTTCAGCTGCTTTAGACATACCAATTAATCGTGGAAGAAAATAGCTACCTCCTACATCTGCTCCAGATAATCCAATGTTTATTGAAGCATTTATAAATTTTACATCAGTACTAGCAATTCTTATATCAGAAGCCATAGCAAATCCAAATCCACCTCCTGCTGCAGCACCATGTACTATTATTATTATTGGTTGACTTATCTTTCTCATCTTCACATAAATTTGGCTAATTCTCCATTGATGGTATATCTTTCTTTTAATTGGCTCAGACACATTGAGATAATGAAATGAATCATACCCTGGAGGGCTTTTCTTAGAGTTTAAGATAAGCCCCTCTTGAAGGTCTGTACCTGCGCAAAATGCCCGACCCTCTCCTTTAAAAATAAGAACTCTACAATCTAAATTAACCATTAACGAATCCAATAAATTATGTAAATCTTCTTCCATTTGAAAGGAAATTGCATTTAATTTTTCCGGTCTGTTTAAACTAACTATGCCTATTCCATTTTCCTTTAATTCAAATTTAATAGTCTTGAAATCCATTTTAAATCTCTTCAATATTAATTATTATTACTAAAATTTGGCGTGAATTAAAATTTACTTAAAGTAAGCTTTTGATAAATTATTTCAGGATCCATCATCTTTTGAAAAATATTAAAGATTTAATCATTTTAAGGGATATTTTGGGTCTCTTTTTTCGAAAAAGGATTGCACCCCTTCCATTAAATCATCAGAAACAGAGCAAAGCATTTGCGTGCGATTTTCTAATTGTATCATCGTTTCCAAACTTGGAGAATCAAGGGATAAATTAATAGCTTGCTTAGTCATACGTAATCCTAAGGGACTCTTCTTAAGTAATTCTTCAGCTAACCCAATAGCAGCATTTAATAACTCGGTATCATCAACAACTTTAGATACAAATCCTATTTTTTCTGCTTCTTCAGCACTAATAAACCGACCAGTATAAAGTATTTCTGCTGCTCTTGACATTCCAATAAGTCTAGGGAGATGATAACTACTGGCTAAATCAGAACCAGAAAAGCCAATATTAATAAATGCATTATTAAATCGCGCATTTTGACCAGCTATTCGGATATCTGCTGCTAAAGCAAATGCAAAACCCGCTCCTGATGCTGGACCATTTATTAATGCTATGATTGGTTGGGAGATTTTTCGCATCTTAACTATAAGTTGACTAGTATACCATTGAGCATAGATCTTAGCTTTTATTGTATCTTTTTCTGGGACATTAATGAAGAAAAATTTCTCCTTTAATTCTTGAGGTTTCTTTTTCGATTGTAGGATTGCTGATTCTTTTAAATCCAATCCAGCACAAAATGCTCTTCCTTCAGCTTTCAGAATTAATACGCGGCAATCTAAATTTATTATCAAATGATCAAATATTTTATTCAAGTCTTCAATCATCTGAAAGGACATAGCATTCAGCTTTTCAGGTCTATTTAAAGTTAATAACCCTATTCCATTTTCTTTTAATTTAAATTTAATAGTTTCAAAATTCATGCATAATCACTTTTTAATTCATAAAATTTTGTAATTATAATTATTTAATTCACATAAAGAAAAGAATATGTGGTTTTTTACTCATTGCTCATCAAATATTCTTAAAATAGCATCCAATCGCTCCTTTATTAATTCTTTTATAATAGGTTGAGTATGTGTTAAAATGTAAAATTTTTCTTGTCTAATGGCTTGAAAAACAACATCAGCAACCTGTTCAGGTGATATCATTGGCGATTCTGTCAATATTTTTCGGTAAATCTCTACGTCTCTGTCTCGATCGTGGATGTCGATTTTATTCACTTGTTTGTTTTGATATTCTTTCGGACGGTTTAATTCAGATGTGAAAATCTTTGTATCAACCAATGCAGGACATAAAACAGAAACATTTATTTTTGCTCCTATTTCTTCAAAATTATTCTTTAATACCTCAGAAAGGGCAACTACTCCATGTTTAGCAACTCTATATGCTGCACCTCCAGGACCTTTGGACCCTAAACCTTCTACAGAAGCTGTATTCACAATATGACATTTAATTTCTTGCTTAAGCATGATCGGCACAAAAACTCGAATACCATAAATTACACCCCATAAATTTACTCCTAATACCCAATCCCAATCTTTTAAAGTATATTGCCAAGCAAGCCGTGGTAATGCTACACCAGCATTATTGAACAGTAAATGAATTAATTTATAATTTTCAAGAGTTTTTTGAGCTAAATTTTCAACTTCATTATATTTTGAAACATCAGTTTTTACAGTTAAAACTTCTCCTCCTGCTTTTTGGATTTTTCTTTTAACCCTTTCTAGGTTTTTCTCATTAATGTCAGAAAGTACTACTTTCATACCCTCTTGAGCGCATTTAATAGCGATACCTCGGCCGATCCCACTCCCTGCACCTGTTATTACGGCTGTTTTGTTTTTGAATTCTTTCAAATTTTATAGATCACCAATTGTATGAGTAATTTTATTAAGGACTTATCTTTTAAAATTTTAAAATTTTTATAGAATTAAGAAATAAGATTATGAAATAAAAATCTGACAATTTTTAATGGAGTTTAAAAATTGATTACTACGGCTAATTCTGAGCGAATTAAAAAATTAAAAGATAACCTTCTATCAAGTAAATATGAATTGTGTATTGAACGCATGAAATTTTTTACTGAAGTTTATAAAAGAAATCCAAATGACTCTGAAGTCATTAAAAGAGCGAAAGCAGTGGCCCATACATTAACAAATATGACAATTTTCATTAGACAGCATGAATTATTAGTTGGAAATGAAACTAGCAAGAATCTAGGTGAAAAAATCAATCTAGATCTACAACGATATAATAATAGTCTAAATAAAAGAATAACATTTAAGAAATTCGCAAGAAGAAAACTTCAACCTTTTTTTATAGAAGAAAACGAAATTGATGATTTATTAGAAATTATTCCTTTTTGGAAGGATAAAGCACTGATTGATTGTAGAATCAATAAGAGGCTCCTTGAAGAAGGGCTTATACCTGGAACAGGAATAGTTTCTTCATTAACTCCTAATATTGCAATACAAGTAGGTCCTACAGAAGGTCATTTATGCGCGGGATATAAAAAAATATTAAATTTAGGATATAAAGGAATTATTGAAGAAGCTGAATTATATCAAAATAAATTAAATAAGAGCGATAAAGACTTTCAAGAAAAATATGATTTCTATGAAGCAGTAAAGATATATTATAAAGCTTCTATAGTTTTTTCTCAAAAGTTTTCAGATTTAGCTTTTTCTATGGCTAAGGAAGAATTAATCGAAAAACGTAAGGTTGAATTAAAAGCTATTGGAAAAATGATGAATAAATTCCGTTCAGAACCTCCAACATCTTTTTATGAAGCTGTTCAATTTATTTGGTTTACTCAAAATATAATTAATATTATTTATCAGAGAAGTGTTGTTGCATTAGGGCGTTTAGATCAGATCCTATGGCCATATTATAAAAGTGATATCGAATCAGGTGTTTTAACCCGTGATTTTGCCTTAGAATTAATAGAGGAATTAAATTTAAAGCTAACGTGGAATGTGACTCTATTACCTACTGATTTTACAATGGTAGCTAATGCCCTTGGTCAAAATACTCAAACGATTACGATATCTGGAATGGATAAGCTAGGGAATGATGTAACAAATGAAATTTCATATTTATTCCTTGAAGCATATAAAAATGTTAAAGTTTTTACGACTGATTTGTCTGTAAGAATTCATAAAAATACTCCTAAAGATTTTTTTAAAGAAGCTATCAAATTATTTAGATATACTTCTGGAATTGCATTTTATAATGATGACATAATCATTCCTGCTTTAATCAAGGCTGGTTATAATCTAGAGAATGCTCGAGATTATGTATTAATTGGATGCGTTGAACCTACAGGTCAAGGAAATAGTTTTGCTGCCACAGCACGTATGTTTTTGAATCTACCTGGTGTACTAGAATTAACATTAAACAATGGTTATAATAATATGTCAAAAACGATTGCTGGCCTACAAACAGGTGATATCTCAGATTTTTCTACATTCGATGATTTATATACCGCTTTTATCAAACAACTTCGATATAACATTGAAAGAAGTATAAAAATAGCTGAAATTGGAGATATGGAAGCAATGAAATATATGCAACACCCCTTTATCTCAGCTACTTTAGATGGGTGTTTGGAAAGTGGAAAAGATTACGTTTGTGGGGGGGCAAGATATAATTATTCATCAATCACGGCTTATGGATTTGCCACCTTGGTTGATTCTTTCTATAATATAAAAAAAGTCGTTTATGAAGAGAAATTATTAACCTTACCCGAATTAGTAATAATTTTGAATAATAATTTTGAAGGACAAGAAGTATTTCGACAGCAGTTAATTAATAAATATGATAAATGGGGAAATAATAAAGTGGAAATTGACACATTAGCTGGAGAATTATGGAATTTATTTACATCGGAAGTAACTAAACATAAACCTATTAGAGGAGGTAGATATAGCGCAGGGGCTTACTCTATGGGTATTCATGTTATGGAAGGCTTTTTTACCCAGCCAACTGCTGATGGGAGAAAAGCAATGCAGGCTATATCAAATAGTTTATCTCCAGTAAATAAAGTAGAAAAAAATGGAATTACCGCCATTTTGAATTCACTTGCCAAATTAAATTATAAAAATGCAACTAATGGTGTAGCTGTGAATGTGCGTATCCATCCTCAGAATCTTCAAAATGAAGAAAGTATTGAGAAATTTCATATTCTATTAAAATCTTATTTCGATTCTGGAGGAATGCAAATTCAACCTACTGTAGTATCAACAGACACACTTAAAGATGCTCAAAAACATCCCGAAAATTATCCTGACTTAATTGTAAAAGTTGGAGGATATAACGCTACTTTCATCGATCTTGGCACACCCATTCAAAACGATATCATAGATCGATTAGAAAATAAGTTCTAAGAAATTTCTCTAGTTGTCTCTCAAAAATATTTGTTTAAACCAGATAAAAATAATTGTATATTTATGAGATTCAATTAAAAATTGTTACCTAAATAATATAATTTTATTTATACGATTTTGTATTCTTTATTTAGGAGGAATCTGAAAATGGAATACTTAAAAGAAGAAAATGATAGCGCTAGAAAAATTCTTTTTACCGGATTAGATACAGCAGGGAAAACCTCGATAATTTTGACTTTAAAGAAGGAATTTTCCAAAATTGCTATAATCTCACCTACAAAAGGAGCACAAAGAAGAATATTTGATTTTTTAGGTATTGAAATAAGTGAATGGGATTTGGGAGGGCAAGAATCTTACCGAATTTCTTATTTAAGAAATCCAAATATGTATTTTGATAATACTGAAATTGCTATCTTTGTGATAGATATCCAAAATGAGGAGAGAATTCCTGAAGCAATAAGTTATTTAAAAGATGTTATTGACCAATTTTTTAAGTTGAAAATCAGACCTCCCATTAATATTTTTTTTCATAAGTATGATCCTGATTTCCCTGAAGATATTAAAGAAAATTGGGATGAACAAATTAGTAAATTAAAACAGAAAATTAATAATGAAATTTATTACGAAAATCTTACTTTCTATGTAACCTCTATATACAACCTACCCTCAATAATATTTACAGTATCAGAGATTCTATTAAAATTGTATCCAAAAACTCAATTTATTAAAAAAACGATTACTGAATTTTGTAATAAAATTAATTGTTCTGGTATGCTAATTCTAGATCAAAATTCGCTGATTGTAGGTTCATACTTTAAAGAAAAAGAATCTAAAGAGCTTATTAAGCAGATCATGCCATATTTCATTAAATTTGATAATAAAATCCAGAAGGCTAATGATTTAGGTGATGACATTAAGGATCAGTTAATTTTTCAAAGATCAAAATACTACTTCTTATTTAGGAGGATAAAAGTAGACATTTCTCCTTCTCCTTGGTACCTCATCTTACTTAAGAAGGGATATTATTTCTTTAAAGAGGAAGTTTTTGAACCGTTAATTAATATACTCAAACCGATGATTTATAAACAAATTTCAATCAAGCCTCATG
>JBATUM010000165.1:0-5314 GCA_049671145.1 Promethearchaeia archaeon | reverse complement strand
TAAATATATAGATGTCTCTTTTAGCTAAAAAATTATTCCACGTTAATCCTTTTTAAATCCCAAACCTTTATCAATATTAGGAGTTCCAGATAATAATTTATAAAATAAAAGATCTTAATCATAACTATTCATAATTCTTAATAATAAGTATAATTAAATTTTATATTCATAGAAACAAAATTTAAATTAGAAATCCCTCTCTAGGTACAAGGAATAAATCAATTAATAATTAATCAAAATCCAAATAAGTAAAAGATTAGAAAGATGATAAAGAAAACTTTTAAGGAATTATTAAATATTGACGATGATGATTACAAAATCATTGAAATGATTGAAAAAGATCCAGATATTACTCATAGCCAGATTGCTATCGAAGTGGAGAAAAGTCAGCCTGCAATAGGCGCTCGAATTATTAAGTTAGAGCGAAAAAATTTATTAACTAAACAAGTTGGATTTAATATTAAAAAGGTTGATATAAAAGTGGCTATAGTTTTTATATCTACTAAAGATGTCGAAAGGGTTGTTAAAAAAATTAAGAATTGCCCTTTTATTAATCATGCTTTTAAAATTTCTGGTGAATTTAATCTATTATGCTTTATCTCCGCTTCAGATCTCCAAACAATTGAAAGACTAGTAGATGTATGTTTTAGAAAAGATCCAAATGTGATTAATGTAAAAACGAATGTATTAATAGAATCTGTACATGATTTTGTTGTCCCTATTGATTTTCAAATTGAGAGGTTTGATTTTCATTCAGAAAATTGTGGACCAAATTGCAATCTTAATGTAAATCTTCCTAAATATAGTTTTGATCAAATAGAGAAAGATGAATAGCCTAAAATCTTTTTTTTATTCAAATTTAATGAGTTAATTAAAAATAATTTGTTATTAAATGTCTCCTCTCATTTTAGCTAGTTTATATTTACATTTTTCTCCACAGCCTACTTCATCATTAGGCTCATGGTGTTCAGAATCAAAATCAATAGGTAATACGAAATCTTTTGCTATGTCTGTAACAATTTCCATTGAAACAGAACTCACTTCTGGATTTTTTCGAAAATGATAATTAACAATAGCATCAAGTTTATTTAAACTACTACTAGTAAGGAGTATACAAATATTATGAGCTCCACTTAACCTAAAAGCATTTAACATGAATGGGCAACACTTTCCCATTTCCAAAACCTCCTCAGGATTACGGGTATTAATTTCAACGGTTGCCAAATGGAGTTGCACCTTTTTAAAGTTAATTCCTGGTTGAAATTGAAGTATTCCCTCCTTTTCAAGCTTTTTTATCCGCATACCTACTGTAGGTTGGGACCGATTGATCTTTTCAGCAATCTGAGTATGTGTGAGATTTGGATCCTCTTGTACAAGAGTAATTATTTGGCGATCGATATCATCCAGTTTTAATTTTTCTGAAATCATATACTATTCCTTTTAAAAATTATTTTGATTTTATAATTTCAATAATAATTTTTGTAATTTATTGTTTATAATTTTTCAATTATAAAATACGTTAAGTATCGAAAAATAATAACTTAAAAATAATAACTTTACTAATTTGAAATTCAAGCTAATTAAAACTAGTTAAAAAGATTAATCTATGGTGATTGCCCTTAATTTACAAGCAGTCGTACAAATATGACATTTAACACATCGATCTTCCCGTTCTTCAATGACGATGCATTTTGGTTGCTCTTTTTTATTAATAACCTCATATATACCTCTGAAACAAGCTTCTTCACATGAAAAATCTTTACACTGCTTACATTTATTAGTATCTATATGGTGAAATCTATAACTCTCAATATTAGGTTGATTATTTACTTCACTCATTAAATATGCTAAAGTTGATTAATTTTTATCTATTTAGATTATATTCTATAATCATTCGGTTTTAACTTCCTTTTTACTAACATTAATCATCTAAAGTAATTCCCTTGTATATCCTTCACAGAAACAATTAGGAGAGTTGTTTATTTCATCTCCACAGGGGCATATTTTTGGATGGTTATATTTTTCACAGATTTTGTTAATAGTCTCGCATGAAAATAACAGATTAAATTTCTCACTTTCTTGATGGGCTTGTTCTGCTGTAATTCCTAATTCATTATAAAGCAATAACTCAAGCAATTGTGCGTGTCTAGATAATTCCATAGTTAAGTTTTTCCCTTTCTTTGTAAGTTCAACCACTTGATATCTTTTATATTTCACTAAATTTTCTTTTTCCAATCTTTTGACAGAACTCCCGATAGTGGAATGGGCTAATCCAAACTTCCTAGAAATATATCCCACTTTTTGTTTTGAATATTTATATAGATGTTTTAACACTTTACTATCAATATCAAGCATTTTTCAACCACTTATGAAACTAATTGAAGCTTTTAATTTAAGGTGTCAATGTTGGTGAATAGTGAGCATTATTATTAATGCCATGGTTGTTACACCTGCTAAGATTAGAATTATTTGGCGAATTGAGTATTTGGGATTAGCCCTCTGGTGAAGCTGAGGTGTGAGATCGGTTAAAGCTATATAAATGAAACTAGCCGCAGAAATTGCTAATAAATAAGGAACAGCTATGGAGAACAGATCTAATATGAAAAAACTAATAATAGCAGAAGGAATTGTAACCATACTTGAAATTGCATTTAATATAAAGGCCTTCCTCCGTGAATAACCACTGTGTAATAAAATACCAAAATCACCCGTTTCTTGTGGTATTTCATGTATCAGAATTGAAATACCAACTATAATACCAACTGAAAAATCGGTTAAAAAAGCTGCTGCAATAACAATACCATCAGTAAAATTATGTATTGCATCACCTACTAAAACAAGAGGGCCAGCAGCGTTATGTATATCGCACACCTCATCTTGACAATTGCGCCATATTATAATTTTTTCTAAGATGAAAAAGAATAATATTCCACCTAAGACAAATGGCATTATAAGATGTGGTTCTCCTGTACTTTCTATTGCTTCAGGTATTAAACCAAATAAAGATGCTGTAAGTAAAACTCCAATTGCGTAAGAAATTAAGATAGAAACAATTAATTTTTGAACTTTATCATTAAAGAGTATGAATGTTGCTGCCGCACAAATAGCTCCTAAGCTTCCTATAACGCTAAAGACAATAATCCATACTAAAATAATTTGATCACTTCCGAATTCTTTTTATGCTCATTAGTTTAAAAGAATATTTGAATTTTACGATATTTCGTAAGTTCAATAAGTTACTCAAATTTTTAGTTGTAACTATTAATTAATAAAAATAAGAGCTTCTCAAGGAATAAATAAAAGAAACAAAATAAAAATCTAAAGTTAATATTTTAATAAATAAAAAAAAAAAGAAATCAATACTCTATTTTTGTTTGCTTTAGATAATCAAAAGCAGAATAAGCGGCAATTACACCTTCAGAAACTCCTGTAATCGCTTGTTTAAAGGGAGCATCTGCCACATCTCCAGCAGCAAATATTCCAGGTATATTAGTCTCAGATTTTCGGTTAATCTTGATTTCTCCTTTTTTACTTGTTTCTACTCCTATTCTTTTTGCTAAATCTGAATTTGGAAGTGATCCTATTTCGATGAATACACCATCTATTTTAAATTCTTTTCCACTTTCAAAAATAACCGATTTAACATTAGTATCTCCTTTAATTTCTACTATATTAGTATTTTTTATGATTTCAATTTTATCATTTTCATACACTCTTTTTTTATTAATTGGCTCGGCTCTAATTTCTTCACCACGATAAATAATATATACTTTCTTAACGTTCTGAGCTAAAAATAAAGCTTCTTTTGCGGCTGAATCACTCCCACCAATTACACACACAGTTTTATCTTTATAAAAAGGGCCATCACAAGTTGCACAGTAAGATACTCCTCTTCCAGCGAATTCTTCTTCACCTGGAATTCCCAACTTTTTCCTTTCTGAACCAGTTGCGATACAAATTGTATGTGCTTTAAACTGTTGAAAAAAAGAGTGTAAAACAAAATGGTCGTCTGTTTTTTCTATACTTCTTATCTCATCAGATATATATGGTATACTTAATGAATTCATGTGGTCCTTGAACATTTCCATTAACCCCTGTCCACTTGTTGATGTTATTCCAGGATAATTCTCCACAAGATGGGTTGTTGCGATTAGGCCACCAAATACCTTTCCTATAATCAAAAGATCCATTGCGAATCTTGCCGCATAAATCGCGCAACCAATAGCAGTTGGTCCTCCTCCTAGGACAATTAAATCATATATTTTTTCTAAATCAATACCTTCCATATCAATATTGAACACGAATATTCCCTCCTATTAATGCCCTTAGGATTTCAATGGGTCCAACCATGCCAACAAGTGTTTTTTGGTCATTAATAATAGTGTAAGGAACACCTGCCGCGTCATAATACTGACCAATATCTGGATTTGCCATAATATCTACAACAACAGTTCTAACTTTTCCTTCAGATGCAATTGCAAATT
Organism: Promethearchaeia archaeon; assembly: GCA_049671145.1. Lineage (GTDB taxonomy): Archaea > Asgardarchaeota > Lokiarchaeia > Sigyniarchaeales > SOKP01 > SOKP01. The sequence goes on along the minus strand of JBATUM010000165.1, from coordinate 830 downwards.
GATTTGCTATCGTAACAACTTGCGGGCAATAGGGACAACTTTGGGTCACCATCACTTTTATGGTGGACGGTGGAATACGATTAAGATTCTGCTTTATTGTGGCTTCGTAATAATTGGGAGCTCCTGCAAATGTGAAGACTGCTTTAATAAAGGGTTGGATCTCACCGCCTTGAGGGGCTGCCAAATAACGGATGTATTCCCTTCCTTGTTGATCAATGAATAATATTGTAGGAACTCGTTGAATATCATATCGTTTGGCGAAACCAGGGTTTTCATCAATTGATAATTCTTCAATAGTTAATAGACCATTTGAATTTTCTTCATATACTCGTAAAAGTGCCATAAATTGATCACAATCCATGCATGCTCTTATCTTAGTTCCGTCTGGTTTAGCTGACTGGGATGTAATTACTTTAAGTTTAACAGGCTTAGTTAATTTTACCATTTCTCTTTTAATAATTTCCTTATATTTTTCATCTTGCGACATACTTAACACTTCATTATATATTTATTAAGATTAAGCATACATACCCCCAAAATCTCTTTTTCCTTTAGTAAGTTTATCTAGTAAATCTTGAGGAGTAAACATTCCATAAATATTCTCAGATTCATTGACAACCGTGTGAGGGACTCCCTGAACTTGGTATTTCATAGCAATGTCAGGATTTAAATTAACGTCAATTACTTCTGCTGAAATCTTTCCTTTTGACACAATCGCGAATAGGGTTAAAACTGGAACTGTTGCAGGACAATATGGGCATGTAGGTGTAATAAAAATTTTCATTTTTGACTTTTCGATTTTTTTAAGATGAGTAAGGATTTGATCGGCA
>JBATUM010000164.1:0-22268 GCA_049671145.1 Promethearchaeia archaeon | reverse complement strand
CGCATATACTTATTCCTTCTGTATATTGGTTCTTTTCATATTTCATATTGTTTGCACTTTTAAACTATATTTATGTGTATTTAAGGATAAATTTTGTGATAATGAGGATGAGATTTTATCATATTTTAAAGTTTTCAATAAAAAATATAAGTAACTTTTATCTAATCCTGATTGAATTGTTTTTATAACATATTTTTATAGTATCAAAAATAATTCTCTTCTATGAGTTCTAAGAGTGAAGATGAAGTCTATAGAACACTTCAAAAGTATTTGGATTCTCTTCCAATTAATTATCCTGAAACGGAATCTGGTGTAGAAATTAGGATTTTAAAACATCTATTTACCCCTCAAGAAGCTGAAATTGCCTTAAATCTGAAGCTTATCCCTCAAGAACCAAAAGCAATGTTTAGGCCTTTCAAAAAGAAAGGTTGGACACTAGAGCAATTCTCGGAAACACTTTTAACATTGGCTAAAAAGGGATCAATTAATTGGATTCGAAGAAGAGATGGAACAAATTACTATTCTATCGCTTTCTTAATGGTAGGGTTTTACGATTACCAAATAGATAAACTGACTAAAGACTTTTCTGAGGATATTGATCAATACATGGATGAAGGGTTCATCCCCGCAATGTTAGAAAATGGAATTTTACAAATGAGAACCGTTCCCATAGAAAAAAGTGTTAGTTTGGAATATAATATTTCTAATTTTGACGAGATTAAAACTATAATAGATAATGTTGAAAAAACATTATATTTAAGCCCTTGCATATGTAGACAATCAAAAGATGTTCAAGGAAATGGTTGTGATCATCCTAAGGAAACCTGTATTTCAATAGGCGTTAGTCCACGGATTTTTCTTGAACAAGGTCGTGAAATTACAAAAGACGAAGCGTTAAAAGTGTTGCGAATGGCACAAGACAGCGGAATGGTTATATGTCCAACTAATACTCAGAAACCATTTGTAATATGTTGTTGCTGTGGATGTTCTTGTGTATTTCTCACTAATCTTAAAAAATATGCAAATCCCGCCCAACATGTAAATTCAAATTATTTTGTAGAAATTGACAAGGATTTATGTTCGGGTTGCGCTAATTGTATTACTGATTGTCCCATGGACGCAAACAAGATCAATGAAAAAGGAATTAGTGAAGTTGATCTTGGCTATTGCATAGGATGTGGAGTCTGCCTCCCAAATTGTCCTAGTTTAGCTCGTAATTTAGTAAAAAAATCATCTGAATCTATACCCCCTGAAAATTTTACAGAATTGTATCAGGCCATTACGAAAAGAAAAGCTATACTTCAAGAAAAAAGAAAAGCAGATGAAAATTATGGTAAAATAAAAAAAGTAAAGTAGTATATAGTTATGGGAGAAAAAAACCTCTTCTGTATTTTTTATTAATTATAAAATTGTTTGATTTCCTCTTCTGATAATTCAATATCTGCCGCTGCTGCATTAGCCTCTATATGTTGTATTTGAAATGCTTTAGGAATCGCTATGACATTTTCATGATTAATAACCCAAGCAAGTGCGATTTGTTGAATACTCGCATTATGTGATTTAGCTACTTGATCCAATTTTAGTTTAAGATCTCCCTTTAAATTTGTGAAACCTTTATTACCCAACGGGCTATAGGCCGTCAAAATAACACCTTCCTTCTTATAGTAAGGTAATGAATTATGAATATGTTTTTGTCTCCTTATATTTGCGTGAAGTTGGTTTGCGACTATTTCAGCCTTTTTAAGATGTTCCTGTCCCCTTTTAAATTGATCGATAGAGTAATTACTCACACCGATATATCTTATTTTTCCCTCGTTCAAAAGTTGTTCCATTACTCTCATATGTTTTTTAATTTTAGAAAATACAAATGAAGGAAAATGGACCAAATATAAATCTAAATACTTTATATCTAACCGCTCAAGACTTTTGCTACAAGCTTTAATCATTGCTTTATATCCAAAATGTTTAGGAAATAACTTACTAGTAATAAAGAGATCATCTCGATCGTATTCTTTTATTACTTCTCCAATTATTTTCTCAGAAGTACCACGGTTATAAAGCTCTGCAGTATCAATATGAGTCATTCCGAGTTCTATCCCCTTTCTTAATGAGGCCTTCCATTTTTCATAATATTCCTTATCTTTTCCTGCCTTAATGCCCATAGTTCCTTGTCCAAGTACAGGAATTTGCTCCCCAGTTTTACCTAATTGAACCTTTCTCATATATATAAAAATATCTCGTAAAATTTAATACCGTTTATTTTAAATTATTAATATCCTCAAGACATCCTGGATTTCCCATTAAATCTTTTAAAGTCTGCTTGCTACGATATTTTTCACGATATTTAAAAATTACTGATGTAAGACAAAAAATAGTCTTTTCTTACTATGAACTTATAACGACGAAAAGTTATTTACCCACCCAAATCTGATTATTTTACCAACATAAATTACATTTCGATTAATTCTATTTTCTGTTCATGAAATGGCTTTCCATTCTGTTTTATCTATCTCTTCTTCATTTACAATTTGAACAGGATGGCCAGAATGCATTGAATCAAACGTGGCCAATTGTTTTTTATTGAGATAATTATTTTCAAGAACAGGCATATATTCATGACACCTAAAACATACTTTTATTTTTATTTAAGTCACTTCCTTTCCTTAACATTTCTACTCATTTTATATAATTAGAAGTAAAATGAGCTTACATATTTTATTATAAAGTTTTTTTATTTTTTATAAAGCTTATGCTATTTATAATATATTCAGAAAATTGGTTCTCTCTTATGAATAAATGTATCATGATATCAACATAGTTCATGCAGATAAGATATTGTGTTGATTGCAAGAAGCCATTGAAATTTGAGGAATTTTGCCGTGATAATCCTTCTATGTCTAAGGAAAAAGTTATTGAATTTTGGAGTAATGGGATATTTTCGATATATTGTCCTAATTGTTTTTATAATCGCCCAGAAAGACCATTTAAAATCAAAAGAGGTTATCACAGATTTATCTTGAAGAAAATGAGGACTCAAGAGAATTTATAATAGCTAATGTATTGCTTAATAGCACGATTGTAGCGTATGCCCTTTTCATATTGGTAATAACATTTAGGGCAAGTAAAAATGGTAGCCTTCACGCCGTGTAATCCTTTTTGTGCCTTACGATCCATTAAAGTACCACACCTACTACAATAAATGGGTTTTTCCATGATTGTATTTCTAGAACTAAGAATAAAAACTGATTGAAAAATTATATCTCTTCAATAGGAGACTATTCAGAGAAGAAGTGAAAAGTAAAATAAAAAAAAGTTTATTTATTATTCTTCTTCTTCAGGTTCATAGCTTATTCCTAGATTAGGAACACAATCAGGAAGAGGATTATAAAATTCGATATCATCATCAATATCATATGGATATTCAGTAATGATAACGATCTGCTCTTTAGACTGGGCCATATATTATCATCTCCAATTTTTATAAAAAAAAAATAGCCAATCTATTTAAAAGAAAAATTAGTAACGAAGGAGAAAAAAATCTTATTTACTCTTAATTCAGATAATTATCTTATAATTCCACAAATCTTTACTAATTTGTCTAATTAAAAACCTGATAAATTAAGTTATCTGATTTTAACTTAAATGTAAAAATTTTAGTTTTAAACGATTAATAGTTTAAATTTTAAACTATTTTAATAAGAGAGTTTAAGATTTAAACTTTTTTGATGAAAAGGTTTAAATCTGAATCTGTGCTTTTAAAGTGAGAACTCTCCTCTCCTCAATGCACAAAATTTAAATACTTGTTTATCATAAATTATTATCGAACCATATGAAAATTAAAGGTGGTTAATGAAAACTAGAAAATAGTGCTTAATCAATGGAATTAGATGACAATGAATGTCGGTACTCTCTATTGATTGCTGGGATCCTGGTGGCAACTATATTTTCTATTTTCCTGGTTATTGCATTAGGAGTGTGGGGCCATAGTATTTTTTCCGGAACTGGAATTGAACCGGTTCCCGGGGGGTTACCTTTGAGTAATGGAGAAAATACGATGGAAAGTAATAATCCTATGGATGATATCCTCTCCGGGGTAGAGTTCCTACCATTAGCTGAAGGATGTATTAAGACAGGTATTGACACAGAACCCGGTTGGGTTTACTTTCATGATTATTATGTCACCGATCCGTTACCATTATGCTTAACCGGATCATTCGGTGGTGCCACCGTAATCTCTTACGGCGGCTATGACTTTTATGGAGGCACAGGACTTATCTTCCAAGGAAAGTCTGATACACCTCTACATGAAAAAATAGTTGGAGTATTTGATATTGTACTAACTGGCGCATGGACCGATGTAGCTCCTGAACACTGCCCATGGGCAACAGGCTGCATGGTTGATTACTGGACCGTAGAGTTCGTAGTCGATGGTGTCGTCGAGTTAGACAGCAACCACGTCCCCAATATACTGGGAGACGCGCCTTGCGATGTATTTGATTTATTTGATGGAGTCCCTGACGACCTTGACAAGTGGGTTGATCTCGGATTCTGTATGAGCTGGAGTGGCTGTGAAAAGCCTGATCAAGACTTCCAGATAATATCAGCATACAAATAGTATGCTACCGGAGTCCCCCAACTCCCGATTGATTATTAATCGCCAGTTAGAATGCAGTTATGCATTTCTAAATCCCCCCCTTTTTTTTTTATTTATTCTTCCCAAATATAAATAATTGAGATATAATCTCAAATTATTCAATTTTTTATCTGAATTTAGGAGAATTTAATTCAGATAGGATAACTGAATGTATAAAAGTTGACCATTAAATCTTAAAGCTAATAGACAAAAAAGAGTTTAAGCGGGATAATTACATGTCTGTATTTAATTCGTAATAATATCCTTCATTTTTTAGAATCTTCAATATTCCGTTTCTTATGAAGGTTGTGATTAGTTCCTTCACTTCAAGAGAGGGAATTCCGTAATTTTCAGCAACAATTTCGATCATGAACTTAGGAAATTTTTTATAAGTATTTTGTAAAAAGTGGAGCGCTTCCAAAAACTCATGAAAATGATTAGTTTCTGTGATCTCCATTTTAATCTCCTCTCTATTTAAATTATTAAACCTATATAAAGAAAAAATATTTTAATTTGATACTCTTAATACTCTTAATTCTATTAATAGTATGATATATCGTATATATAAATGTTCGTAAAGAACATTACTTAATTATAGATAATATGTCACAAACGACTAATGATTAATGATGCCAACAATTGCACATTTTATATTAGCAGGAATTATTGGATTATCTTTATATTCTATTAGTGATGGGAAATTTAGCAAGATCCATATTTTTATCTTTTTTATGAATAATGTTTGGGGACCAGATCTTATCGCAACAATCGGATTACCAATTTCGCATTCAATATTATTATGGCCTCTATGTGCATATTTTTTAACTTTTCCTTATCACTATTTCACCAAATTTACAGTTAATCTAAAAAGTTGGAGAAAATTTGAAATAATTGAACTAAAAGAAAAAAGATTAAATTTCTCCCAAACTTTCTTCTTGGTTTTAGCAGGGGGGATTATGCATATCTATTTAGATTTCATGATAAATAATATGGGTTATATTGTTTTAGTACCTGGTATTGCTAATTTTGGAACAGTGGCTTTTACTCTTTATGATTTAAATGTATTATTTAAATATGGGTTATTTCCAATAAATCCTATTTTATCCATATTTATTGGAGGTTTATTTATTTTAGGTTCTATTTTTCTATTTATTAGACTTCTTAAGTTCTATTCAAAAAGAGAAGCTTTTTTAGTATTATTTTATATTATTATATTTTCAGTTATATTTTCTTTACTTGGTCAAACATTCACGTTATCTCATCCTGATTTAGGAGCTATATTATATATTATGCTTTTTTGGGGCATACCCATGATACTTATAGTTCTCTCCACTAAAGAAAGTAAAATTATAGACTTAAAGAATCATAAAAAGGAAAAAGGGAAAAAACCTAGAGATTATATTAAGCGGGTTAGCAGAATCCTACTCTTTGCAGGAATTTTGATTATAATTATATCCTTAATAATTATGAGATATAATAGAGAAATTATTAACTATGCTCTCTCCTTAAATCCAGAAGAAATGAGTAGATATGTTACTTTTGAGAGTGGTATGCTTTTAGCTCTTTTATTAGAATTATGCGGTATAATTTTTGCTATTGCATTAATTATTTGCTCGATTGGGTTATATTATAGAATTAAAAAAATCTGGCAATTAACGATTTATATTGGCGTTTTTTTCATTTGGACGGTTTTAGGTTTGGCATTGGTGTGCAAATTAAGTGAAGATACCGTTAAAACAGAATTTTCTAATAAGAAGGAAAATTAAATTAAAAATGAAAATTAAGGTCTTAATTATCGTTTTATCGGCATTTGTAATTGTTAGTATAATTTTGATATATATCTTATTTATTAATTTAAATAATTTCATATTAGGATTTGCATTTAGTATTATTTTTCTATTAGTTGGGCTAACAATTATTAAAATAGGAATTCACACATCTCAAAGGTATTTTGAAAATATTTCAAAAGATTCAGTAGATATTCAAAGAGTAGAAGTTATTTTCAATGATGGTATTAAGTCAGTTGGAAATTTTTATCGTTCACTCTCTGACACAATATTAACGCCTAATGGACGGAGATATCCCGAGCCAAGGCCAGTCATCATATATTTTCATGGTTTTTGGAAGAAAAAAGAGATCAATGAGAAAAGTCTAATAGTTTTAGCCCATATGGGATATATTACTGTTGCATTTGATCAGAGAGGTCATGGAGAAGCGGGAGGGAAAAAATCCGATTGGTATAACTTATACAATGACGTTGACAAAATTCTCGACTCAGTCTGCTCTGTTGAGGATGTCAGAAGTGGATCCCTATGTTGTATCGGAAAATCAATGGGAGGGACTTCTGTTCTGACAAAAGGTTATCAGGATGAACGTGTAGCTATGGTTATAGGGATAAGTGCTTTACATGATGTTGAACTTTTACTTGAAGCCAAATTCCGCTTATTATCCGCAGGATGGTTTGTTAGGCGTTTAATGTCTAAAGTAAAAGATAAACGGGCATTGAAACTGTGTGCACATTATTTCCTTAAAAAAGATGCAGAATTTAATAAAGATCGTGTGTTTCTCATTCATGGAAAGAAAGATAGAATCTTTCCGCCTTCCTTGACTTTTAAATTAAACAAAGAACAAGCGAAAATTCCGCAAACACATGCTCTTCTATTAAATAATTCTGGTCATAGTTTTGAAGGTCAAGAAACATTAATTTTTGGGGCAATACTTAAATGGTTACTTGAAAACAAAGTCATGGATTTAAAAAAAAGTAGATAATTAAAAAAGAATAATTATTTTTGATCCTTTCATTGGAATAGCTGAAGGTCTTAGCACTCAACTATATAAATAATGAATTTATCTAATTATTTACTATTTAATTTAATTTCACCATAAAAAATTAGGTGCATATTATTGGATTTAGTAATCATTTTACATGGAATTTTTAGCTCTATTTTCGTAATTGTTTCTTTTGCTATCGGATTCACAATCCTATCCAAATATTTTAAATCGAAAAATCGATTATTGATTTTAGTTGGAATTGCATGGATCGTATTATCTTTTCCTTGGCTTCCTGATTCAATTTCCTTTCTAATGAACTTACTTTCTAATGAACAGCAATCTCTCTCAAAAGAATTGTACTTTATTATTGGCAATGCATTTATTCCAATCGCATTAATCACTTGGATAATTGCCTATACAGACATGGTTAATAAAAAAAAACAGAATTTAGCTGTAGGTTTAATATTAATCTTTAGTATAATCTTTGAAGTTATCTTTTTCTATCTATTCTTTACAGATATTAATTTATTAGGAGAAATTGATCCATTAATACCATTCAGTGCAGATTTTGGAGTTTTCTTAATAGTTTTTTATTTAGCAACAATTTTAATAATCCTTCCAACTGGTTTATATTTTGCTCAAAAATCAATTAAATTGGAAAATAAGGAACTAAGATTAAAAGGTAAACTCCTTCGAGCAGCATTTATAATATTTACTATTGCTACAATTCTTGAAAAAACGGCAAGATCAATTATGATAGGAGTTGTGTTTCAGGATCCTTCTGATCCTCTGTTGTTAATAATGCTCGCGGTTGTCCGAGTATTGTTGATGGTGAGTGCATTTGCATTCTACGGCGGTTTTCTTTTACCACGGTGGATGAAAGAGCTCTTCTTGAAAGCTTAATTATTTTTTTTTTAAATAGTCCTTTTTCTTATGACTTAAGTCATAAGAAATAAGATAATTAATCAGAATATTCTAATCGATAAACTAGTATTCATTTCCTGTAATTAGTTAGAATTTAAAAGGAAAGAAAATTTAACATTTCACAAAATAATTAACATTTTTAAATAAATGAGAAAGCGGAGTATAGGTTTTATTTTATTTGCTGTAGCTGGTCTTAACTTGATATTGGCTTTATTAAGTCAAATAATACTTGATCCCTTGTTTAGAATAACTGAAGTGCCACCCAATCAAGCGGAAATCACAAAACTTATTCTTTTTATTAGTAATATTATAACCGCTATTGCTCTTACTTGTGCTGGAGTGATTATTTTAATAAAATTTCGTAAACAATAATCTTCTTCATTATAATGATTAATTTGAAAAAGAAGATTATAGAGTAGATTTGTGAATTGCATTTCGAAGTTGTTCTGCAGCCTTACTAGGATTTTTTGCCCGTGTGATTGCTCCACCCACTATTATGATGTCTAACGGGTAAGTTAAAATTTTTGGAATATCAGTTGTTTGAATCCCACCAGCCACCGCTAATCGTGGATGATTTTGTATCAGTGTTATTGATTCAATTTCTGATAAAGGGGCTCGTCGTGATGCTTGTCGATCTAAACCACTATGCACTAGGGCATAATGTAATTTTGTGCCCTTATATTTAAGGTTCATAATTTCTGCTAATCTGCTAGCAGGTGATCGAGATACGATAAGATCTGCCATAATTTCGACGTGAAAATCTTGGGCAGCGCGTAAAGCCTCTTCAATAGTTATATCGTAAGCATCGGCAAGTATTGTAACAATGTCGGCTTTTGCCTGGGCAGCCATTTTCACCTCAAGATAACCCGCATCTGCGGTTTTTAAGTCTGCACAAATAATTTTGGTGGGGTGTGCTTCCTTTAATGCTTGAATGGCTCGAACACCTTCAGATTTTATCAAAGGAGTTCCAGCTTCTAAAATATCTACAAACGGTGCTACATTATTAGCCAAATCTAATGCATCTTCCAAGATTTCGATATCTAAAGCCACTTGTAATCTTGGAACCGATTTCTTCTCATTACTCATCAACGGCGGATTCACCATTGTACTATAAATTGTTTAAATCTAACCTTTTTAATTTTTCTAAACTTGGGTAACCACTTTTAAGATCAAAATTTGTTTTAGTATCTAAAAATCCCATAAATATTTTCATTTAGAGAAAGAAGTTTCGGTTTTAGTTTTCATTTTATTAATTTTATATAAAACTACGTAAACAACAACAATAAGAATACTAAAATCTAAAATTTCTACAAGGAGCATATCAGGTGGGATCAAGTTCATAGTAACCATATAGAATGTACAGCCAGCATAAACTGTAAAAAGAACTATCATCAAGATTTTCACTCTAAAATTAGAACTCAATTTATCAATCCCTCACATTCAATTTTAAAATTTTATCTTATTCCTTTTTATAATCTTTTTCATAAATTTAAATTTTTTCTTTATTAGAATAGCCAAGACCATTTTCACTCAGAACTTAAATATAACTTCTTTTATAATAAACTAAAAATTTGAAAAAAAGGTTTGAAGTAGATATGGAGCATAAAAAATGGGTAATTCTTTGCATTATTGGCGGAATTTTAATGGTTTTAAGTTCTCTTATTGGTAGTTTAGGATTTATAGGTACTGTATTGAAACTAGCAGCAGGAGTCCTTGGACCTGAAATGCAACAAATTATATCAAATTTACTAACAGTTTTAGGATATATTGCCGCAGGCGGAGGGATATCGGTCATTTTAGGTGCTTTGATTGTTGGTTTTGGCCCTGATAGACTCGGAAGAATTATTATAGGCTTTGGAATTGGCACAAGTATAATAGCCCTGATTATAATATTAGTAACTAATATTATTGGCGGATCATCAATAAATGATTTACTTGGGATATTAATCAGCACTTTCAATGGGGGATATGGACTTGCAGGTGTTTTGATGTCAATAGTTTCTAGGATGAAAATGAAAGATTAAATTAGCTTTATTAAATTCAATTTTTAATAATTCAGATTGGTTTTTGACCAAAGATTAACTTCTATAATGGTGTAACTATATGAGTTGATGTTCTATCAACACCATCAATTCTATGTATTTTCGCTAAAACAATTTTTGAAATGGTGGTAATATCTTTTGATTCTACTTTTGCAATTATATCGATGCCTCCTGTGACTGCATGGGCCTCTAATACTTCAGGTATTTGATTTAAATTGTCAATTATACTTTCTAAAAAACCAGCTTTTGTTTTCAAAAAAATAAAACATAACGTCATTTTAAACCTCACTTTCTTATTATAATTATTTATTTATTTTATAAAATCAAAAATTGGAACATTCATTTAAAAATATTTGTTCGTTGAATTCTAGATTCTAATATCAAAAAGATTAAATTATTATTCATCATAACTTCAAATAATTTATACTTATATTCTAATAACTGAGATAATGGAAATAATTACTGAATCTAAAAAAGGGTTTATCTTTGCAGTTTTTATCTTAGTTGTTTTTCTAATGCTGATAATTATAAGGGTTTTGATGATTATTACCAGTTCAATGGGATTTATTATAAGTTTCCTAATTACCAGTGCCTTTTCTATTGGTTTAATTTTACTTTCATGTTATATCAATTATATACTCAAAACTTACCTACCCTCAAAAAAACGGATCTTTCAAATCACAGAAGATAGTATTATTATAGATGTTCCTTATAAAGATTTCTTTCAGATTGATTGGTCTGAGATTGAAAAAATTAAAGTAAGAAAGGATTATAGTGGTCTTGTAAAACCAAGAAAGCTACATTACATCTTAATATTTACAGGTTCTAAACTTTATCGTACCTATAGTATATTAAAAGGTTGGGATTTTCGAAAGTCAACAATAAAAAAAATTTTTAGTGTTTTGGATACATACGCTCAAAACCTGGGAATAAAATTTACAAAAGAATTTTAGGATTCCATTTTCTTAGAAAAAGAGATATGTATGAATATGATCTTATCTTATAGATCGCTCAGAAACAGGTGATTCAAATTATTGAAAGTTATAATGACTGGTATTGCGAAGAAATTTTCGCTGCATATTTAAACCAATCAATTAATCTGACAGAATTATTGCATAAATTAGATTATGAACAAGTAAATAATCAAAAAGAACTATATAATTTCTTAAATCTAATATTAACGAAAAAATTTCCTCATAATTGCTACAATAAATACTGTAGAGAAAAAATCTATTTTTCCAATACATTTGATTACGATAAAAAGCAATTTGGGTTAAAATTAAAAGAATTTGTGAAAATATGGATTGCTCCTCACAATTTAGAAAAACTTTCACAATGGAGAATAAACATTCCTTTTTACTGTTGCAAATGTTTTAAAGAAAAGGTTGTTCGAGATTTTTAGAAATTAAATATCAGTGGGAAGCTGGATTTCAAAACTACAGACATCATCTCCCTTCATAACGCTTTTTTATATTTTAACTTTTACAGGTTTCTGTAAGATTTCTTCCCAAATTCCCTCATAAAAACCCGCGCCACAGTAGCAATATGTTTCTGGTAATTTTTTATTCATTTTTAAGGCATCTCTTACTCTAGGGCAATGGCAATAAATCTGTCTTTGATGATTGAAAAATCATTAATCATAATGTTTAAGAATAAATTTTCATACCATTTATTTTAATGAACGAATCTAACCAACCACGTATAGAAGATGTTGACTTAGAGATTTTAAGAATTCTAAGTCAAGATGGACGTGAAACTTATCATGGTATCGCAAAAGTCTTAGAAAAATCACCTGTGACTATAAAAAAACACGTAGAAGAATTAGAAAAAAAAGAGATTATCAAAGGATATGGAGTACAACTCGATTTAGAAAAACTAGGTTATAATATAATTGCCATTATAGAGGTTACTGTATCAAAAGGAAAAATGTTTGAAGTTGAAGGAAAAATTGCTAAAAATCCAAATGTTTTCGCTGTATATGATATTACTGGAACTTATGATGCCCTCGTATTTGCTAGGTTCAAATCGCGAAATGAATTAAGCGCAATGATAAAAAAAATCCACACTTCACCTTATGTTGAAAGAACAAATACTCATATAGTTCTGAATGTGATAAAAGAAGAAATATCTTTAGTAAAATTACTTAATAAAGAACAAATTAAGGAATAATAATATTGATTTGATCAGTTTTTACTTTGATTACTAAATTTGTCGGGAGCCTTTTCTTATATTGATGAGATCTAGTCTATTTAATATGAGTGTAGGAATAATTAAGGTAAGCAATAAAAATTTATATGAGTATCTCCTTCCTGATATCTCCCATTTAATCATCCCGTTTTCGGAGTTCTTCAAAAATAAAAATAACTACTTTATTTATAATGGAACAGAACAAATCCCATTTAAAGAAAAGGATCCTGAATTTATTGAAATTATGGAGAATGAATTCCTATAAATCCTGCTTAATTTCCTTGATTGCTTAAGATTGGAACCTAATTTATTTTAAATTGTCTATCAATTCTAGAAAGTCTGAATATGGAATAGCAGTCCAACTTTCTGCAAATATGGCTCCTGCATCCCGAGAAAGAAGAGAAACTTTTGCTGCTTCCTGTTCATCCCTAGCTTCAAAAATGTCAATAAAGTCGTATGGACCAAGGATAGCATAATGAGCTATCCATTTAATGCTTGGAACTTTTTCTTTCACTAATTTTAACCATTTTTCACCCTGTTCTTTCCGTTTAACAACCAAATCAGGGTTCCGAAGTCTAGTTGCGAGTATATATATCGGCACAAAGAAAATTATTATAGTTATAAATAAAAGGTTTACTTCAATTATTACTAATTTTTGATCAATTAGCAGTAAATAATTAAAAATCCAAGATAGTTTTCTAAGCTAAAAGAAGTAAAAACTAGTTGGTGTTTTTTAAATTATTGTCGATTTTGGAGAAGATTTTGTGTTATACATACATTTTGTATTAGAAAATTTTTCAACGAAAAACAAAAGGTTTAAATAATAGTTAGGAACTTTTTATAAAAAGTTCAATTAAAATTGATAATAATAGAAAATGTTCAGTATAAAACCATAATAGTAAAACTTTTAAACTCGATTGCATTTAATTTAATTAAAGTTTCAGTGGGACATAATTCCCACTAAAAATATAAAATAACATTTAGCATGTGAATATAAGATGGCATTAGAAAAGTTAAAAAATAGCATGGACGTTTTAATAAAACCTAAAAAAAAGATGTTTAGGACATATGAGTTAATCTGTTTAGAGAAACTTAAAAAATTGGGAATTTGTACAGCAGCAAGGTGGTCAGCTGCGATGGGATATAACCACAGAAGCTCACTTGCTAAAATCATAAAGAGGATCGAAATAAAATATCCTAATAAGTTGAAAATATACTATAACAGATCACCGCGTCAATATGAAGCTCTATAAAGCATAAGTTTATTATTTTGGCATAGAAATCCTGCTTTAAAATCAAAAAGTGCTCAAAAAATATGACAAAGTTTTCAATGATAACCCATCAATCAAGTATGGTTGGTTCCAGAACAAGAGTGGAAGATTCTTGAGAATCAGGACTTTGTCCAATTTGTATTGCAGATTGCCCTTTATGTAAAAACTGGAATTTGGGGATAGAATCACAAGAATGTATAGATTTTGAATTAGTTAAAAAAGAAATATATTCAGGAAATTACAAATAACCTAAATTAAAAAAAGGTTTTAATTTATTAATTCTTCTAACTGGTCCACAAAATCTTCATATTGCTTTATTCCAAGCTTCCAGAAATCAGCTTTAGTAACATCTAAGCCTAAGATATTACTTAACTCTTCAGTTGATAAGCTACCACCAGCACTTAAAAGCTTTTTAAATTTTGGAATGAATTCTTTTCCTTCTGTTTTGTATTTCTGGTATAGAGCATAAACAAAAAGTTGAGCATAGACGTAGGGATAATTATAAAATCGAAAATTAGGGAAATAATAATGAGGTTTCATTGCCCATTCCCAGTCCATCTCCTCGAACCATTCAACAGATTGTCCATATATTCTATCTCTAGCTGCACACCAGTATTTTGAGATCGTTTTTCCATCTAAAGTCTCTTTATTTTTGATAGCACTATACAAACTCTGCTCAAACCATACACGAGCACTAACTTGGAACGCAACTTGTCCTGCCCCATCCAAAATTTCGGCCAAAATTGCTTTTTTTTCTTCATCAGAATCCACTTTTGAGAGTAACAAATCGGTAAGTAACAATTCTCCAAAAATAGATGCTGTTTCAGCCACAGTAGCGCCAGGATGTAAATTGAAAATGGTTTGCTCTTTTGAAGCCATGGAACCATGAATAGCATGACCGAATTCATGAGCAAGGGTATAAATTTCTCCTAAAGCACCGGTGAATGGCAGTAATATATAACATGTTTTACCATTATACCAAGTATCACAATATCCCCCATTTTTTTTTCCTTTTCTTATCGCAGCATCAATATGATTCCTTTCATACATATTTTTAACTACGCTTTCAAATGTATCGTCAAATATTCTATAAACTTCTAAAATAAGTTCTTTAGTTTCTTCCCAAGATCTAGTTTTATTTGGAGCATTTGGAAGTGGAGCATAAATATCCGTACAACTTAGTTTGGGAACTCCTAAAATTTTGGCTTTAAGTTTTAAATATCTTTTATATACTCCAACATTTTTTTCTATAGTATTCATTAAATTGTCAATGATCTCAGGAGTTGTGTCGTTTGCAATAAGACTTTGATGCATTGGATTATCATACTTTCTTCTTTCAGTAATTTTTAGCCAATCATTAAAGATATTTTTCATAGCAGTAGAGTAGACAATTTCTTCATTTCCAAGTGTACCATAAATTGATTTATTAGCAGATATTCTTGTATTTCTATCAGGATGAGTTAGTAGGCTATTCGCCTCTCCATATGATAAAGACTTTTCTTCTCCCTCAACATTAACAATATATACTCTACTAGTAAGCCATTCAGATTGTAAATCGCTCCAAGCCTTTACTCCAAACTGATCCTTCTCTAAAATAAGCTGTTCTTCAACTTCTGAAAGTAAATGAGGAACTTGTCTTTTAAATTTCCTCAAGTATTGCTTATATCCTTCGAGAATTGGATCTTCGATTATGTCCCCTCTCTCTTTAATTAATTTTCCAATTTCTAAATCAATAAAAGTAATTTTTTTCAAGATCTTAGTTTGAAAATCATCTATCTTATTCTTTAATCCTTTAGCTAGTGGTTCATTTTGATCTCCATCATATAATCTATTAGCATACAATGTCACCTCATCAAGATTAGCTATGAATTTTTCGTGTTTTCTAATCAATTCAAGTAAGTCTTTAGCAGAAAAAAGGGGTGAGCTGATTTCACCCTTATATTTTTTAACAAGTTCATCTGCCATTTTTTCGAGAGAATTGGTTGTTTCTGTAATTTTTGGATCTTTAGTATTTAAAAAAATTTCTGTTAAATCCCAAGCAATATCATTTCCTGACATAATAATCATGACGTAATACATTCCAAACTTAAAAAAACTTTTCTTTATAGAAATCGCTTTTGTAATTTAGGTGAATAATAAATTGAAATAATAAGATTCTAAAAGTCATTCGTATTCTATTGTGCTTGGAGGTTTGTTCGAAATATCATACACAACTCTATTAAAGCCTTTAACTTCATTAATAATTCTTGTTCCAATTCTTTCTAACAAATCCCAATCTAATTTTGCGAAACTTGCTGTCATCGCATCGATAGATTCTACAGCCCGTATAGAGCATATATATTCATATGTTCGATAATCGCCCATTACTCCTACTGTTTTTACAGGAATAAGGACACAGAAAATTTGCCAAAGTTTGTCGTATAATTTTGCTTTTTCTATCTCTTCCAATAAGATAGTATCGGCCTCCTTTAAAATATCCAATTTGTTTTTATCAATTGGTCCAAGACATCTTACAGCAAGTCCAGGTCCAGGAAATGGATGTCTATACACCGTTTTATTAGATAAACCTAATTCTAATCCGATTTTTCTTACTTCATCTTTATATAAATCTTTTAGTGGTTCGATTAATTCGAACTTCATATCATCGGGCAATGTTACATTATGGTGTGATTTAATTTTTGCTGTCGCTTTACTCGTTGCTGCAGTTTCTACACGATCAGGATAAATTGTCCCTTGAGCAAGATATTTTATATTTGGAAATGCTTTTTCTAATTCTAATGTTTTCTTTTCAAAAACTTTTATAAAGGTATGCCCAATAACACGGCGTTTTTCTTCCGGATCATCAATATCTTTTAAATTATCTAAAAAAATTCCTTCAGCATTTATAAAATGGAAATTTTTAAACCCTAATTGTTCCTTGAAAATAGTTTGTACCTCATTTTCTTCATTTTTACGTAATAAACCATTATTAACAAAAATACAATGTAATCTATCTCCTATTGCTTTATGGAGCAGAGCTGCCGTTACAGAGGAATCAACTCCACCGCTTAGCCCTAAAATTACCTTATCTTCATTTCCTATTTTCTCTTTAATTCCTTTTATTGATTCTTTAATCCAATTCTTTAATTCCCATTCCTTTCTACAATGAGCTATTTTGAATAAAAAATTTTCTAATATTATTTGCCCCTTAGGAGTATTCTTCACTTCTGGGTGGAATTGAACTCCATAGATATGTTTATCATGATTTGCATAAGATGCTATAGGACACGTTTCTGTTTTAGCTAAAATATCAAAATCTGGTGGTAATTTCTTCACTTGATCTCCATGCGACATCCAAACGATTTCGGTTGGATCCAAAGCGTCTAATAATAAATTTGGCTTAATAATTTCTAATTTTGCTCTTCCATATTCTTTTTGCTTTTTAGATACGATTTTTCCATTCAAGTTATAAATAATTAAATGAAACCCATAGCAAATTCCTAAAAGAGGGACCTTCTTTTCAAGAATATATTGAAAAACGTCTTTAGGTAAATTAGGACTATCGCTTTCATAGACTGATCGTGGGCCACCTGAAAAAATAATTCCTTCAGGTTGTCGATTCTTTATAGTTTCTAATTTAATATTAAATGGAAAAATTTCGGAATATACTCCTAAATCTCTGATCCTTCTTGCGATTAGATGACAATATTGCCCGCCAAAGTCTAAAACTATAATCATATTTATAGAATATTTATCGTTAATCTTCTTATAATAATAGAATTAAACAAATAAAATTAGTTTTTTCTATAGTATAAGAAATTCATCATTTTTTTTAAAATATTAATGGGTGGCGCAAGAAATGCATGGATCAAAAGCTCTTATAATTTTTTGAATTTCTTTCTTAACTTTATTTAAATCCTTTTTTTCATAGAGTTTTCGAGCATAATTACTAATCATATCGTTAATAAGTGCTATATTTATTTCTGTTGCTATAAATAATTTAGCTTCTTTAAGAACATTTCTTTTATTAATTCGATAATGATGAATAAGCGATCCTCTAGGTGCTTCCACAACTCCAATACCTTCTCGAGAAATAATTGATTTAAGATTTGGTAGAGGAATGGTACTTTTTAGAATAGGATCCTCCAAAATTTTTAATGAATTTTGTGATTCAACATACATTTCAATTAAATTTAAAAAGGACGCATATAGAATATTATTTCTCCATTTTTCATCAAAAAGACTTAAATATCCAGAAATTTCATCTGATCCATAACTTTCTACAACCTGATTTCGAGAAATTGGTCCAACTAAATAATTATGATTTTTATCAGTAAAATCAATACCTCTTATTGTAGGATATTTGTCAAAATAATCGATATATTCTTCTAACCTAAAGTCCTGATATTCTGCTAACCCCTTTTTTATGGTTAAAATACCATCATATCTATCATAGGATTTATTATTATTTAATGAAAGGAAATTAACATTTGGGATTATAAAATCCTCTGGTGGGTTAAACTTTGAGAATAAATCAATAAAGTTTTTAATAATCCATTCTAAATTACTTAATACCCTTAAAAAGTATTTCTCAACAATAATTATCCTTTTCCGTGATGGTCTATAAATAACTCCACCAGGGATAGGTGTAATTGCATGGATTGATCTTCCCCCAAAAAGCTTATCAATATCATTCCCGATTTTAATAATTTCATATATGTGAGAGGTTAATTGTGGATTATATTTTATTAAATCATAAATATCGATAGGTTTTGTATAAATTTTAAAGATATTTAATAGGTCTGGAAAAGATTGGAAAAAATAATGCATACTATGTGATTTTAATAACTCTCCTGCCATCAGGAGCCTTCTTACTAGAACAGATTGTTGATTGGCTTTTATATTATACATTTCTTCAATACTTTTACAACTTACAATAGTTTGGGATGCATGGCATAATCCACATATTCTAGAAACAATTTTAGGAACATCTGATAATTTTTTACCTATTAAAATATTTTCAAATCCTCTGAAGGCTAAAATTTCAAATTCCACATTCGAAATCTCATCATTTTGTATATAAATTTTTACATTACCGTGACCCTCAACCCTTGTACACACATCAATAACTTTTTGCATCATATCACCATCGTATTTTTGGTTTCGAGAATCTATAAAAGATTCCTTTGTATTTTGTTAAATCTTTAGAGAGATTAATAAGACTTAAGAAATTTATCAAATTTGAGGTATAATCCTTAGATACTGGCCCTAAACATCCTTCACAGGGTATTCCCTGTTCAATACATATATGATCGCAGCCCTCCCTAGTTATTGGTCCTAAGCATAAAATTCCATTATCTAAAAAGCAATTAGATTTCTCATTAAAAATGGTTAACTCATCATTTGATGGATTTAATTTGTTAACTGGTTTTTCAAAAGGAATATTATTATTTCCTCTTAGAGGGCATGATGAGCATAGATTTTTTTCCGATAATTTTATTTCTTTATTTTCTATTAATCTTATTAAACAATTTCCTATTAGTTTTAAAGGAGGAGGACAACCAGGAATTATACCATCGATTTGGACGACATCTGATATTGCACCTGCTTTTTTCTTTTCAGATAAACTTAAAATTCCCCCAAATGCTGCACAAGTACCTAAGGCATATACTTTTTTTGCATTATTTCTAATATCTTTTAATAGTTCAATTTGTGAATCCATCGAAATACAACCTTCTATTAAAGCAATATCGCATTCTTCAATTTTATTCTCATCAGAGATAAAGGGAAAGTAAGAAAGTTTTATTCTTTCTAAAAACTGAGGAAATATATCACTTGAGATTAATTTAGATATACATCCACTACAGGATGTAAGTGATGCTATTAAGATTTTAAGTTTCAAATCTAATCTCCTCCGTTAATACGTTATAAAATTTATTTATTGCATTTGCAAATTTGGCACCTTCAACCGCATTCAGATTTTCTACTATTATCCTATTACTTAATCGGGGACCAAATACTTTCTTTAACAGGTTTACTTTTTTCTGAACTTTTTGAATTCCATCGATATATCTGCACGAATCTTTTCTACATCCAATAACCATTACACCATCAAATCCACACTCAAATGATTTAAGGATAAATTCAGTATCAATACGCCCGGTGCATGGTACTTTAATTATAAACACATTGGGATGATAAAATAATTTCTTTAATCCCGCATCATCTGCAGCAGCATAACCACAGGATTTACAGCAAAAAGCAATAATCATTGGCTTTTTATTAAATTTAGAAAAAATTTCTATTGTTTTAAGTATTTTTTTGGAAGTATCAATATTTAAATCAATAGCATTTGTAGGACACACACTTACACATGATCCACAGCCTTTACATTTAAATTTATCGATATTTATTTTATCTCCCCCGATTATTATGGCATTATATGGACAAGATACTACGCATAATCCGCACAACCCACACTTTTCTTCATTTATTTTAATTCCTGTAAATTCTGATACTAAATAGTCATTTGAAAGAAGATAGATTATTTCTAAAGCTGTTTGATTTGTTGTAGAAATTGTAGATTTATAATTTAATGGCCCAAAAATTGTACCAACGCCATAAATACCAGATGCTAAAGTTTCTCTACTCATGAAACCATTATCGTCTAAAGAAAAGTCCATGTATTTTCGAAGCTTTTTTAAATCTTTGTTGGGAATATACTTAAGGTTTAATACTATCAAATCACTTGGAAATTCAGTATCATCAGCAACGATATAGTTTATATCTTTATTAAATTTAACAGAAATATGATTAGCATAAATAAATCTAGGATTAGTTGATCTTAATAAATTCTGATCCTCATCATTTAATTTACTCAAATCATAAAAAACATTAACTTTACATTGAGTATTTCTTATTTTAATATCCTCAATATATTTTTGTGCTAAAGTTTCAGAGTAATCTGAGAGTAATTTTGAAGGTCCGACCTCTTGAACAATAGAAACCGAATTAACTGGTTTCTTATCTGATATTCTTAATAATTTCCCTTCTGTAATACCGTCAGAAGATAATATACGCTCAAATTCAGGTGAAGTAATAATATTATTTTGAGGATTATAATGATAATCCTTTAAATTCTCACTAAAGTCTGACCCGATAGCTATAACTTTTACACCAACCTTAATTCGGACTTTTTCTGGTTTTTCATTTAAATTAATTGCATTATTAATACAAGCTCGTTCACAAATCCTGCAATCGAGACAATCTTCAATATCTTCGTGATCAATTAAAGGGATATATGGATATGAATTTTGAAAAGGGATATATATAACTTTTCGATGTGATAGACCGAAATCATATTGATTCTTTTTTTCCTTACCACAAACATTAATGCATTGTTTACAACCGGTACATTTCTTTTCATCTATATATCTAGGTTTTTTAATTAATTCAATTGTAAAATTTCCCACTTCTCCCGAGATTGTTTCAATTTCGCTATTCGTAAATATATTGATATTCTTTTCTTTAACTATTTCTCCAATCAATTCTGAAATGAAACAAATAGAACAATCACCCATCCCAGAGATACGGTGCCATCTAGCTACTTTACCTCCTAATGTTGGTGATTTTTCAATAAGATATACTTTTATTCCTACTTTTGATAAATTGAGTGCTAAAGTCATACCTGCAATACCTCCCCCTAATATTGCACAAGCTTTCTCAACTTCCACCGTTTTAATTTTAACTTCCTTTTGAAGTTTTACACGTTCAATTCCTGCTTCTATTAATAATTCTACTTTTCTTAGAATTAGATCTGCACTAAATTTTTCAAGATTTGAATCATGAACCCAACAGCATTGCTCCCTAATATTTGCAATTTCTATATTTGTATGTTCAATCACATCTTTAAAGATACGTTCAAAAATATGTTGGTGTGTTTTAGGAGAACAAGCTGCAATTACTACTTTATTTAGAAAATTTTGTTTTGCCCAAGATGTGATTTTATTATAATTCTTTTCTTGACATAAATTATCAAATATCTTGACAGAAACAACATCATTCAACTTTGCAATATACTTCTCTAAGATTTTAATATTAATAACATTAGAAATTTCAGTATTACAATCACAGATTATTACTCCTATACGATTTATTATACTTCCTCTTTTATCCAAATATTCTAATTCTTCGCCTGATAAAATGCGTTTGTTTAACCTTATTATATTTAATACTCGTTTACCATCTTCTGTCAAAAAATAAGATCTTTTATCTTTACTGATCAATGACCCAAGCTTTTTTAAGTGGAAATTTAATTGCCCCGTTTGGGCTAAACCCAACTTTTCCATTAAATCGGTGTAAGGAATGAATCCCTCTCTTTCCAGAAGTAAGAGAATCTTTCTACGAAAAGGATGTGATAATATTGAGTAAATTTTCATTTCAAAATCCTCCCTCTTTCTC
>JBATUM010000163.1:0-22671 GCA_049671145.1 Promethearchaeia archaeon | reverse complement strand
GTAATCAAGCGAATGACGTTGGTCACATTCTATTTAATGATGAAAAATTTGAGGTAAAAAATGTATTTAGTGAAGGAGAAGAAATCATTCATGAAATAGATCCAAAAGAACTGAAAAAATTTAAGGTTGGGAGTAAGGTTAAAGGGATTCTTAACTGGGAAAATCGTTATGCTTTAATGAAAGCACATACCTCTCAACATATTTTATCTGCCTTGTTTAAAAATAAATATGGGATCAATACATCGAGAGCTTTCATTGAAAGGGAGGGAGTATTGATTCAATTAGAAAAGGATGTAGAAGAATATCAACTAAAAGAAGTTTTAATCGAATTTTTCACTATTTGTACTTTAAAAAATATGGAAATCAAACCAAATGTATTTTCTTTAGACGAAGCTCAAAAGTTAGGCAATAAATTAAGAGGGAATTTCCCATCAGGTGATTTAATTCGAATTGTAGAAATTGAAAATTTAGATTTTAATTGCTGTGGTGGTACGCATATTAAAAATTCAACAGAAATCGGTCCTGTTTTGATTATTGAATTCAAGAAAAATAGAGATATTAAATATTTATTAGGCAACAAGGCAATTCAAAGACTTTCTCAGATTAATATGGAATTATTGAATTTATCTGATATAATTAAGACCTCTTTGGAATATTACGCGAGAGATGTAAAGAAAGTCATTGAACTAAATCAAACTTTACAAGCTTACCAAGAATTGCTCATAAGTGAATTATTTAAACAAAAACTCTTGAATCCTGACTTAGAAATAAATGATATTAAACTCTATTTAATAAATATTGAGATTGAATATAAATTCCTGAAAAAAATTTTAGATCAATTACCCGAAAATTCCCTTCTGCTGATTAAGTCTGAAGAAAACAAAGTTCGTATAATTTCAAATACAGATAAGATAAATTCAGATGAAATTGCTGAAAATCTTATTGAAAACTACCACGGTAAAGGAGGAGGTAATCCGAGAAATGCTCAGTGTTTATTGGAGAGTGAACCAAAAGACATTCTTAGGGATATTCAAGACTTCATTAAATAATAATGATAATTAAATCTTATTAATCTCTAAAGAGTTAAAAATGGTTAACTTTAAGCAAAAACTTTTAAATTTTCCTTTGATAAGTTCTTACAAAAGTAAAAAACCCTAAAAATCCTAATAATCCTTTAATAGAAATCTATTGTGAATTAATATGAAAATGGAAAAGAAAAATGTCGCACTCATTATTCTTGTCATAGTATTAATAGCCGCAGGTGTTGGCAACATTATATTTGTAGCAGAACTAGAATTGGAACCTCCAGTACCTACACGGACTATTAAATTCGGTAGCATGTATATAGCTGAGGATATTGACCCTCAATATGCCTGGGATAATGCTTCTTTAAATGCTATCATTATGACTTGGGAAGGGTTACTTGCATGTAATTTGAGTCACCCTGAAATGGACCTTTATCCATTATTAGCAACTGATTTGGGTACTTACGATGTAACAGGAACAGAATTAACTGTTAACCTTAAATCAGGGGTTAAATTCCACGATGGTACCGATTTTAATTCCGATGCTGTCGTATGGAGTTTTCAAAGATTACATTATTTGATGAATACAACTTGGAATGGAGTTCCTCATCCTTGGGGCCCACTACCCGATACAGTTTTCTATACCATCCCCACTATTGTCACTCCGTTATATTATATTGAAGGCAATCCAATTATTCAAAATGTTGAAGCAATCACTCCAACACAAGTAAAGTTTACTTTAAGTCAGCCCTATGGTCCTTTTCGCGCTCTATTAACATTCTCAGCTTCTGTTATCATGTCTCCAGCTTCTACACCGCAACTAGATTATATTAATCCTGCTACAGTTGATAATAGCACCTGTATTGGAACTGGTCCTATGAAAATAGAAAAGCTTGAACCTTATGAACTAAGATTTACCGCATTTGAAGAATACCATCGATCTCGAATAAGCTTTGATGTTTTAGTACATATCAAAATCCAGGATCGTGATGCCAGAAATATGGCAGTACTTTCTGGTGCAGTAGATATTTTAACAGATCCCTACGGCTCCTACTTCCCCGCAATGGAAGCTGAGGAGGAAGTATTTTTATATGAAGCTGGATATGAAGCCATCACCGAATATATGGGATTCAATACCAAACAGATTAATGCGACTTGGAGGCATGCAATTTCTTATGCTATCAATTATAGCTCTATCATTGATCGTCTTGAAAATATTTTTAACTCTAGCTCTACAAGATTAAAATCTCCCCTTCCTGAAGGAGTATTATATGCCAACTGGTCATTTTATTATCCTGTTTTCAACGTTACCAGAGCAAGAGAAATTATGCAAAGTATGGGGTTTGGTGTAGGATGGGATGCTACGTTCCCGGGCAATCATGAAGCTCAATGGGTATCGGCAAATTTCCGAACTTTAAACTTTACGTGGGGTGTTTCAAGTAGTGGTTTTACCATCGGTGGCATGATAAATGATACGTTAGAAGATAACTTAGCTTACATTGGAATATCTCTTTGGGATGCTGGTATGCCATGGGATGACTATAGTGACAGATTATACAATCGAAGGATAAAAAGTGCTGGATGGAATGCCTTACAATTATACTATGTGGGATATTTACCTGATTTTAATGACCCAACTACTTATCTCAATCCTTTGTTCTCTAATATATCAGCCTCTAATGCCGCACAGGTAAATGATCCCTATCTTCAAAGTTTACTTGATCAAGGTATAGAAGAAACCGGACCTACAAGAGAAGCGATCTATGATGAGATTCAACGGTATTTAGTTGAGGAACTTAGACCCTATGCGTGGCTTTATGTTGAGAAAAATTATGATGTATGGGATAAGGATTTACGTGGATTCCCAAGCAACGCAATGGATCTTGCCTACTTTTATCCATGCTACTGGGATTAATCTTAAGAAAGAAAAAACCAGGCCTACAAGAGAAGCAATCTATGATGAGATTCAAAGGTATTTAGTTGATATAATTTGTTTAATAATCTCTTGGAAAAATCCTCTAAAGTAGATGCTATACTATAGTTTTCAAATTAAATCATATAGACTTTTAACTCGAATCGATTCTATAATTTCTCGCATGGAAAGCTTTATGCTTCGATTAACTGGAATAATTTGGTTTATTAATATAAATCGTGTCTCATCTGGTTCCATTGAGAAGAAATTATCTGAAGCGATAAAATCCACAATTTCTGAGTCAATAAAAACATAGAGAGCAATGTTTTTACTCTTAAGAATCACTTTTAAGGACTTCTGATTATCTATTACTTCTATTTTATAAGAAAGATCTGGTTTTCGTAATCTAAATTTTTTTGGAGAATCAAATAATCGAAACCCCTTAGAGATTATTTTCTTCTGATTATTTTTTTCTTTTACAACATAGAATATAATGTTATTTTGTCTGTTTTTATCTTCTTTATTTATTTTAGTTACATCTATATCTCCCAGTTTTAGCGAACAGCATGGTTTTACTACTGAATCAAAATCACCATCAATAAGTAATAGACCATCAGAGTTCATCATTTTAAATGATAAGATCACGTCTCGTGAGCTCATTAAATCGTTCGTTACCCAAAATTCAACCCTATTTTTCCCTTCCCTTACATTGGGAAAAATAGGTTGATAAAATCTTTTAGCAAAATAATGTAACGCTTTCCATCTTAAATAATAATCTAAGGAAGACCAACTCGCAACTGGCCAGCAGTCATTTAACTGCCAGTAAAGAGCTCCCATACAGTGGAAATTATTTCGATTTCGTCGCCAATGCTCAACCCCATATTCTATAGCTTCAGCTTGAGTAATCTGGGATAAAATAATTTGCTGTTCAAATTTTGCTGGGATTGAGAAACGTCTTTTCATATATCTCATTATCTTTCGGTTCCCATCTTCATTTTTCTGATGATTTTTCATAATAGGGGAAAAAAAATCATATTGATCAGAAGGACAAAATTCTTTAATCGTTTTCAATGAAGGAAATGATTCAAATCCAAATTCTGACATAAATCGAGAATCAAATTTCTGATATGATTTAAAAGAAGCACCCCCATGCCATACCTTCCAATAGTGAGAATCACCGCTTTCAGGATTATTAGGATAACGAGATAAAATCTTACTTTCATCATACTTATCTAGAGCTGAACTTGGCCAATATGAATGCTGTGGGTCATGTCTTTTAATGAGTTCTGGCAGTAATTCTTTAAACATATCTAGATATGCCTTTTCATATTCTAGTATCTTTTCCTCTTCTTCAATCTCAGCCAGATGTATATTTCTCCTCCACAATTGCTCAATTTCATTGTTTCCGCACCATAAGGCTAGACTGGGATGATTTCTTAATCTTTTAATGTTGTGTACTGCTTCTATTCTTACGTTATTAAAGAATTCTTTATGTTTTGGATAAAGAGCACAGGCGAATGGAAAATCTTGCCAAATTAGGATTCCCAACTCATCACATAAATCATAAAATAAATCATCTTCATAAATTCCTCCCCCCCATACCCGAATCATATTCATATTAGCCTCTTTAGCATAAACAAGATTTTTTTCATACAATGCATTTTTTTTACCTCTAGGAATAAAACTATCAATTGGTATCCAGTTTGCTCCCTTAGCAAATATAGGAATCCCATTTAATAAGAAATAAAATGTTTCGCCCCATTTATCAGAGCTTCTTATAAGTCTAATATCTCTAATCCCAATCTTTTGTTGAATAATATCAATTATTTTGTCTTTTTGAATCGTTACTATTAATTCATATAATTGTGGTTTACCTAATTCGTGGATCCACCACAAATGAGGATTCTCAATATTAATCTCAAGGTTATGGCTAGATTTTTCAATAAATATTTGGTTCTCTATTAAATCCCCATTTGGAGTAATTAATACACATTTGAGCAAATAAGAATTTTGTCCCAAATTTTTTAAATTTAAATCTAAGTTAACATTTATGTTTAAACTGACCTTTTCAATTTTTATTTTAGGTATATCATCTATGTTTTTTATTTTAATAGGATCCATATTATATTCGAAATTCTGAATAATATAAACTGAATTCAGCTTAATATCATCATAACCAATAATTTCAACAGGTTTCCAAATACCGATATCTGGTAAATTAGGGCCCCAATCCCATCCAAAGCTATATTGAGCTTTTCGTAGATATGGAACTCCCGGCATACCATGAAAATTCCTCAATTTGACTTCATACATATCTATATTTTCTCTTATCGTTTTAGTTGGGCTTTTAAAAAGTACTTTTAATTTATTATTGTTCTTCTTTAATATCCCTTTCACATCAAAGTCATAAGTAATAAACATATTATCTGTTTCTCCTATTAACTGGTCGTTCAAAAATATCACAGATACCGTATCTAAACCGTAGAAACGCAATATCAGATTAGCGTATTTAAGAAAATCTTCTTTAATATCAAACTCTAATAAGTAGGTCCACTCTGATTCATAAACCCACTTTACCTTATGTTCATTCATTCCGTAAAAAGGGTCATCAATAATTTTATCATCAATTAATGCTTCAAAAACAGTTCCTGGAACTTCTGCCTTAATATCAATTTTCTTTTCAGAATTAGATATGTTCCAAACACCATTTAAAGAGACTTTTTTTACAGCTCGCATAATAATTCTAAAATTAAAAATTAATACCTAAAAAATAAAATAAAAAATGTATATTATTCTTGTTTTAATTTTTTTAAAAATTAAGTGATATCTATCTTCTGAAGGTAAAATGTGGATACAGTTAAGCAGATTATAGTAATAGACGAAAGTATTAAAATGATATGTGTAGGTGATAAAGCAATAGTTGTAATTGTGAAACCAAACAATTCAGCATAGGGGGCCAAAATGCTACTTAACCCTCCACCCGAACTAGAGATCCAAAAACTTCCTAATTTTTCAAAATAGTAGGAATAAGAGAAGAGAAGTGGCCATTCATGTTGGGCTAGAATTGGAAGAAAACTTACCAATGTAGGCACAATCATTAGTAATAATATTGGTATGAATATTGCAAGACCTGTCTTTTTGAATAAGGTGGAGCATAATACACTTAAAGCCATTAATGGAATCAATGTCATTAAACCGATTATAAAGATATATCCTCCGATGGAAACTAAATCAGCTACATATATTTCATCAACAAATGAAATTCCACTCAGTGTAAATGAAATTGATGTAGGAATCATTACAAGAATAACAACTAGCATATATGTTAAGATTTTTCCCCAGAGAAATTCCCAACGCCTTACTGGTTTACTAAGGAACCAAGATAGTGATCCGCTTCGTTTTGCCCCTATAATACTACTAGAAGCAAAAACAATTGAAAAAGCAATTCCAAAATATAAAAGATAAAAATTAAGCACCATAGTCATTAACGATCGAATTTGATCAATGTTTATACCCCCCACCAATCGATTAATCATTCCAAATATGAAATAAAGTATAATTCCAGGTGCAGCTCCAATAATCATAAATATTATAACTTTAATTTTGCTGTCAGTTAATTCCTTTTTAAAAATTATTCCTATTGAACTATAATATCCGCGATTTTGTTGACGGCGTAATAATAACAGAGAAATAATCACGAATGCAGCAATTATAATAATGCCTATTCCAAAGTAGGTCCATTGAAAAGAGGGATATTCAATTATTTCTATTGTAATTGTAGATGTAAAATTATTTCCAAAACTATCAATGCTTACAACAGAAATATTATGAAACCCAGTTGAATTAAAATTAACATTTAAAATGCCAATGTAATTTTCATGAAATCCGGAACCATTTATTTCATCATAAATTTGACCATCAACCAAGATTTGGAAGGTAATATTCAGATAACCATCAATTATAGGACTATCCCATCCGATCCAAGTAAGATTTATCGAACGTTCAGATGTCTGATACATAACTTGAAAGGTCAATAAATTTAACGAGATTGGACCTGTGATATAGTTAAGGGGTAATGCTAAATCATTAAAAAATGAGATATTTGAATTATTAATATATGTCATAGAAGAAGATAATCCATTCAGCCACACTTCATTTATCGAAGAATTTAAAATTAAGATTTGTCCTGCTAGTCCAAACTCATTAAGTTGATCCAATGAACAATCTACGATTGTGATATCTGCCGAACCAAATTTCCATATTTTTGTAAAGGGAGTTTGACTTGAAAGTATATTCAAAGTTGAAGAATCGCGACATTCAATGCTTCCTGTTATTGTAGAATTTTCAATATTCACTCGTGAAAAATCTGAAATAACAATGTTATTGTTTTCTGTAATGTTTGATCCTTCACCAATATTAAGCGTAGCATTATTAAATGTATATATATTGCCATAAAATGTAGAATTGATGAATGTAACGCTTGCATAATCCATTATAAAAACGGTTTCAGTGATAACTGCATCATAAACGGTTTCATTGATAAATCCATCATACACTATACTCGTTTTTAAGGAATTTTCTGAATTATCAGAAGTCTCATTTCTAAATGTAGAGGAATTTTGTATTATTATTGATAATACAAATAGGGCAATAAAAGATATAACGAGAAGTCTAAATTTTTTCACTCTTAAATTTTCCTTATTCAACGTCCTTCAACTCCATGTTTTTATTTTCTTTTTCCAATGCTTTCATAAAAATTTGTTCAATTTCTAATCCAGAGGCTCGAAACTCATTAACAACTATATTGTTTTTTAATGAAATTTCTGCGATAGTTTTCCAGACTTGCTCCAAATTATCAGCTTCAATTATTAATGAATCAGGTTCTTCTGTAATTTTTGAAACAATTGGCTCAAGAGATTTACGGATTATATCATTATTAGGGTTGATTCTAATCAATTTTGTTCCTAATTTTTCATTTAATTCTTGAATAGTGCCCTCCATAATAAGATGCCCTAAATCGATAATCCCAATTGAATCTGCATTCATTTTTTGGATTTCTGGAAGAACGTGTGTTGAAATTAACATAGTTTTTCCCTCTTGCCGTAAATCTTTAAGTAAATCAATCATTCGATTTCGACCCAGGGGATCAAGATTAGATGTAATCTCATCAAGAATTAATAATTCAGGATCATTCATTAAAGCTTGAGCAATTCCAATTCTTTGTTTCATCCCAGCAGAATATTTTGCGATTACACGATATCTTGCATCCGTTAAATCAACGAGTTTTAATAAGTATGATATACGAGTCTTTATCTCTTGTTTAGGCATATGAAAAACAGAACCAATAAATTCAAGTAATCTCTCAGCTGTCATTCCTAGAAAATAGGTAGGATTTTCAGGTACATATCCTATAAGTGTGTGTATTTTTATTTTGTCTTTACTAGAAATATCTTTTCCAAATAGTTCTATTCGCCCTGATGTCGGATAAAGAGAGCCAATTAGCATTTTTATTGTAGTCGTTTTTCCCGCTCCATTGGGGCCTAAAAAACCATAGATGCCCTTATATACAGTTATATTCAGTTTATCAACAGCAACGGTTTCTTTATCAAATATTTTAGTTAAATCAAATGTTTGAATAATTGGATTTTTCATTATAATCACTTATAAAATTCCTTTGTATATATACTAAACTACTGCTGAACTCAATAGTCTTTTTGTATGAGATATCTAAAATTTTCATCTTTTAGAATAAAACACTCAAGAAAATCATCATATTTTCTTGTCTCCCATTTAATTTATTTTACAATCTAATGTATTCAGATTTAGTAATAACTTCTGTTTTCCCATTTCGAATCATTACATCATTCTCAAGCCTAGTTCCTCCAACGCCTTGCTTGATAATACCAGGTTCAATAGTAAATACCATTCCCTCTTGAAATGTTTCTTCTTTCCAATGTTTTAATGAATACTCATCAGTAGGCTTTCGACCTATTTTGGGTGAATCATGAGCTTTTAGCCCTAATCCATGACCTAAGGAATATGGCATACTATATCCTGCTTTTTTAAGAATTTGTTCTACTCTATCATGAACTTTCCAGGTAGGTACTCCAATACCAATCATTTCTATTGCCACTTCATATGATTCAAGGACTATCTTTAAAATTTTTTCTTGTTCTTTAGATAGTTCTCCAAAACTGATCGGAACTGTAATATCAGAATGGTATCCTTTATAGTTAGCTCCAAAATCGATTAATGCTAAACCTGGTAGGGCAAATCTCTGGTTGCTTGCGGAGGGATATTGGTGTATCTCATGAGAGCGAGAAGAATTCGCTACAAGGGTTTCAAAAGCTACATCATCTGCTCCATATTCTGCCATTCTTTTCCGTACTAAAAATGATAAATCATTTTCTGTCTCATCAGAAGCATTTTCACAAAATTTACGGATATCTTTGATTGTTTTTGTCCCTATTTGTGCTGCTTTTATTAATTGCTTCATCTCAAATCCACTTTTAGTTGCTCGTAATTCCTGAAGGATTTTAGTAATTTGGATTGGCTCTTTGAAAAATTTTAGCTCTGGTATTAAATTTTTCATCATCATAAGATATCCATAAGGAATAAGTTCATGAACTCCTACAGTTATTGAAGATTTTTTCCATCGATTTTTAATTACTTCTTTTATAGTTAAATTAAAATTATATTTAAAACTACTAAAGTCTACTATTTCATCCACTTCAGCATGTTTTTCAGCTAAGGAAATATCCCACGGAATTAAAATCGATTCTCCATCTGAAGTCACTAAAAGAAATGCGTCTGTGGGATGCCCAGAAAGATACTGTAAGTTAATATTCGTGTTATTTTCGAAATCAGATATCATCAGAACATCTATTTGTTTTTCTTGTAAAAATTTTAGGAGCAATTCAAATTTCTTTTCTGTAATTGGTCGCATTTTAAAACCTTTTTTCTTTTATAAAAATTAAAAAATCTAATTTAGTACATGTTCTTCAAACATTTTTTTATTGATTTCTACTCCTAAGCCTGGTTTTTCAATCGCTTTTACGATCCCTTTTTCAACTTTTATTGGATCTTCAAGGATTTGATATTCTTCAGGAATAAATGGAAATTCTAACCAATCGCATCGAGTGGATAAAACAAAATGGAGGTTTGCTGCGAGTATGTGCCCAAAGCCAAATACATGTGGTATACAACGTACACCTTTAACTTCAGCCATTGCATCAATTTTTTTACATTGTAAGAATCCTCCACTTCGAGTAACATCTGGCTGAATAATATCATAGCAACCTTTGGTCAGAATATCTTCAAATCTAAAAATACCAAAATCATTCTCTCCACCAGCAATTTCAATAGGAGATTTATCTCTTAATCTTGCTAATCCATTTAGATTATCTGAAGGCATAGGTTCTTCTAACCAAGTTAAATGATTTTTAGCACAAACTTTTGCTATTTCTAATGCATCAGTTACATTTAAATAGGTAGAATTAGCATCAACCATAATATGTAAATCTGGAAATGCATCTCTCACTTCTTCAATGATTTTTTCAGGTTTTCCTCCCCTGCCCCCTATCCTTAATTTTACACCAGTAAATCCACCTAAATCTAAAGCGGATTGAACTGCTCCAACTGCAGCTTTTGGTTTATATCCACGGGGCATGGAAGCATAAGCTCTAATCTTGTTTTTCATTCCTCCTAAAAGACGATAAATGGGTTTTTTTGAAGCCTTACCGATTATATCCCATAAGGCAACTTCGATTGCACTAGTTGATTGCATTATTCCCCACGTTACTCTATTTGTATTATGATAAAGCGTATGATAGATATCCTCAACCATAAATGGATCTTTATTCAATAAGAACCTTCTTAATGCTTCATCTATAAATACTTTTTGAGCGGCATTACTTAAATTCCAGTGAGCTAAGGCCCATCCCTCAATATCTTCATCAGTCTTAATATTAATATATAATCCAGTTGCTTTAAAGGGAGGCATTGCTCCAAGTTTAAATTTAAAATCAAGTGATAATAAATGAGTCTGAACATCTGTTATAATCATTTTTCTATTTCACTTAAATTTTTAAGTATATTTTTTAATTAAATTTTTACAAAAAGAAGTATTTAATTCTTTAGAATAAAAGAAAATTTAAATTTGGTCTCAATTGTCTAAAATACCTAAATCCTTAAAAGCTGAAAAAAATCCGCTTGAAGAATTAGCAGTAGTTTATGTCTTATATTTTGATGAAGCTCAAGGACATATTCCATTACTCATATTTCCTGATGATAGTTTTAAGGATGATAAAAACTATATGAGACCAATCCGTTATCACCCAATTTGGTTTCTAGGAATTGATGAACAAGAAGCTCTAGACCATATAGATCTAGAATTTAAGGGGTATACATTCTTTGGTAAAAAGTTCCTAACAAAATCCAAAAGAAAAAAAAGAAGAGCAGGTCTAAAAGAGGAAACCCCTGAAACAATAGTAATTATTGTATCATTACCTAGCAAACTTGAAGTCTTTGGAGATAATTTGATCAGAGAAATAACAGAAAAAATTAAAAAGAATTTCGAAGACAAGTTATTTCTAATTATCGAATCTGAGATACTACAAAACGCTATAATTAAATCTCCACAAATTAAGAAAGTTATTGAAGAAGGAAGCTTAGAAAAAGCAAAATTAAGAGATTTAATAGAAGATATCAACGATCAATTTTTTACCAATGTTATCAAACAGTCAGATACAAGATCAATAAAGATGCAAAAAGCAATTGCTTACTTAGCATTAAAAGGAATAGATGTAGCTCACATTGATACTAAGGATTATAAGGATTCCTTTTCAAGTATTCAATTATTTGATCCTTCGAGTACCTCTGAACCCCGTTATATTAAAAGAGGTGCGTTTTCAATTATCAGGGCAGAAATCACTGATGATAGTGAAGAATTAGAAATTTTAGTGAGAAATAACAATGAAATCGAAATGAATAATATTAATATAAAAATAACACACGTTAAAGAGTACTTTGAAAAGGAGGTAATGAATCAACTTATTGATATCTGGTTTTCTAAAGAAGAACTTTTATTTATTTCTCCAATTATACCTCATATTAATGAATATTTGTTTTTTATTATTGAACTAAAGAGTGGTGAAAAATTACTATCTCAAAAAATTGATTTAAATGTTTTAAAAAAGAGTAAAATAAAAAGTATAAGGTAAAGTTTAATGTCAGATGAAAGATTAACCGAAGATGATATAATTATCAGAAATTATAGAACTTCTGATTATATGGCAACATTGGGAATCTTGAAAGAGCTACAAGATCAGTATGATATTGGGTTAAATGAAAAAAAATGGAAAGAATCCTCTGGGTTGAGGCAGTTTAAACCCAATCTAAAGCGGATAACTCTTGTAGGAGAATTAAAATCTACAGGTCAAGTTGTATCAATGGGTATGTTAGAAGCCGTTAAGAATAATTTAGGGCAATACATTGGGTATCTGAATAGTTGGGCTACTACAAAAGAAGTTATTGGAAAAGGAGTTGGAAAGATACTAGCTGATAGGGCAATTCAAATTCTAAAATCATGGGGTTGCGATTCTGTAAGAATTAATATGGCCTATGATATGAAGAACTTAGATTCTTTAATTAGTGTGTTTGGAAAGCTAGGATTTAAGCCAATTATAATCGTTTTAGAGAAAAGATTTGAAAATATATAGAAACTTGCCATTATTCATTCTCACTACTTTTTCACTATTTCTGGAAAGCTGGGATTCAAACCTATTATTATTATTATTATTATCCTAGAAAAAAAGTTTGAAAATCCTTAGATTTTAAAAGGTTTCTATTATCTTCTTGCCATATATATTTTATTACTACTACAAATATGTAGAAGAACGTTCTTTTTAGATAAAATTGATGATCGAATTCTATTAATCCTTATTTGAAAATTTCATAAAACATATTTATTCTTTAGAATTCAATTTCATATAATAAAAATTTAAATAATAAAAAAGTGGTTAAAAAAATGATTGGAATTAAATCTTATGGGGCGTATTTACCTAAGTATTTATTACCTAGAGAATCAATAGGCAAGGCATGGGAATTTCCTATTGTTCCCGGCACAAAAGCAGTAGCCATGGCGGATGAAGATAGTCTTACTATGGGAGTTGAAGCAGGATTAGATTGTTTAGCAGGAAATGATCCTAAATCCATAGATGGACTATTTTTTGCATCTACTACACAAGTTTACACAGAAAAAGATTCTGCTTCATTAATTGCTACAGTTTTAGATATGAGGGAAGATATTATAACCGCAGACTTTACTGATTCATTAAAAGCAGGTACAACGGCAGTTACTAGAGCTGTAGACACTATAAAAGCTAATAAAGATATCAAAACCATTCTTGTTATTGCTGCAGACACTCGAGTTCCTGAACCATCAACGATGTGGGAGTATGGTTTCGCAGATGGTGCTGCTGCATTACTTATTGCTGATGATGATAATATTCCCTTATCAATTGAAGATTATTATTCTGTTTCAGCTAATGTAACAGGTCCTTGGAAAAGAGCTGATAAAGATAAGTTTATTAGGACATTTGAACCAAAAATGGATGCTAAATTTTACATTGAAAATATCACAAAAGTAATGGCTGAGGTTTTGAAAAGAAACAACCTAAGCCCTGAAGATATAGGTGCAGCTGCATATTATTATAGTAATCCTAGATTACATGGAAGAATTGCCAAAATAATGAAATATCCAGGTGGAGTTGCTCAAAATAGTCTATTTTTTCAAGTGGGTGATGTAGGTACACCAATGCCATTCATGCTCTTGATAGGTGCTTTAAGAAGACCTAAAGAAGATTCTAAAATTGTTATGGCTGGTTTTGGTGATGGTGCTGATGCAATTTTAATGCATGTTAGAGATAGAAATGCTCTAAGAGATATTGGAAAAGCTAGAATGGGCTTTTTAGGTCATCAAAAATCTATGATTACTTTAAAGAATTATAATAAATTCTTGGATTTTAAGGAAATAATTGAAAAAGATAGATATACCAGAAAAAGTTCTGCAGTAACTATTTGGAGAGATGCTGCTTCAGTTTATAGATGGTATGGAGTAAAATGCAAAAATTGTGGCACTATTCAATATCCCGACATGCTCCGTTCTTGTTATGTCTGTAGAGCAGATGATCAACTAGAGCATGTAAAATTGGCATTAAAGGGAACTATTTTCACTTTTACATTGGATCATCTGGTAGGTGGTACATATTTAGACATTCCCGTCCCTCGTTGCGTCATTGACCTAGATGGTGGTGGTAGAGTTTTGTTGAATATGACTGAAATTGAAAAACCTGAAGAAAATGTGCAAATTGGAATGAGAGTCGAGCTAACCTTTAGAAAAGAACATGAAGGTGGCGATTTTAAAAATTATTATTGGAAATGTCGCCCTGAAAGGGGGAGACCATAAAGGAGGTTGAAAAAAATGGTAAGAAAAGGAATAAAGGATAAAGTAGCCATTATTGGCTGTGATATGACTAAGTATGGAGAACGATGGGATAAAAACCAATATGACCTGCTCTTCGAAGCATTCCAAAGCGCAACGAAAGACGCTGGAATTACTAAAGACGAGGTTGATGCAAGCTGGATAGGAATCTTTTACTACTTTACCGGACTTTCAGGCGCTATGGTTGAGGATATTCTTAGATTGGACGGAAAACCATCCACCAGAGTAGAAAATTATTGCGCTTCTGGAATGGATGCTTTTAGAAATGCAAGTTTTGCTGTAGCATCTGGAGCCTATGATGTAGCTTTAGCATGTGGAGTTGAGAAGCTTATGGATGAAGGAGGTAGTGGTTTACCAGGATTCAAACTATTTGGCCATCCATTATATCCAACACCTTCAGCACCAGCAATGTTTTCGATGGCAGCTACTCGATGTTTTCACGATTACGGCTGGACAAAAGAGGATTTAGCGCGAGTAGCCGTGAAAAATCATGATAATGGAGCAGATCATCCAAAAGCACACTTCCGGAGTAGAATTACCGTTGATCAAGTAATGAGAGCGCCTATGATCTCTGATCCTCTGGGTCGCTTCGATTGTTGTGCAATGTCAGATGGAGCAGCGGCCTTAATAATAACAAGACCTGAATTGGCAGAAAGTTATGCTCATGCGGATGATTATATTTTGGTTAAAGCGAATGCCATATCTGCGAGGACAAACTTTCCATGGTATATTCCATCAAATGGCCCCGGTGCTGATTTTACACACTTTCCAGCCACTGTTAAAGCAGCGGAATATGCATATAATGAGGCTGGAATTACTGACCCGCGCAAACAGATCGATTGTGCTGAGGTTCATGATTGTTTTACTATTACAGAGCTTATTAATTGCCAAGATTTACAATTTTGCGAACGAGGTCAAGCTGCTGAAGAATTAAAAAATGGAACATTCAATTGGGATGGAGAGACTGCAGTAAATCCATCTGGTGGACTAAAAAGTTTTGGTCATCCTATTGGTTCCACTGGTTGCCGAATGTTGACAGAAATCACCAAGCAGCTACAAGGCAGAGCAGAAGGAAGACAAGTTCCAGACGCTAAAATTGGTTTATGCCATAATCTTGGTGGCGCCTTTAGTGTTTGTTCTGTCACGGTTTTAGGTCAAAGAAGTTAACTTATTAAAACTTAACTTTAATTTTTTCTTTTATTCTTAAATTTTAGTCAAATAAATTAGCAAAAGTTATTAAAGCATCTCAATCACCTTTCAGATTATTTGATGCTGTTGTTTCTCAACCAAGTATTAAGATAATTTTCTGGAAAGATTATCCTAAATGGATTAAAAAGGGAAAATTATCTTATTCAAACACTTTTTTATAAAATTTAAGAGTCTTTTAAGCAAACATTCAGAATTTTAATCATGGCAAAAACTTATTAATGAATAATCTAAAATATACCTTGACTTTTATGTCATAATCTAAAAATAAATTTTGGGTGAAAAATAATGTGGAAAAAAAAAAAATTAAAAGAGTGCTTTATACTTTCACTGCTCTTATTTAGCCTTGTTGTTACAGTTATACCCCCACTAGTAAGTGCGGATGATCCAACTGTAGGTCCTTATGTAGCGCCTGGAGCTCCAGATGGAATAACTATTGATCAACTTCTCAAGATTGGAATTCTACACGATATGAATCACATATCAGGAGAGCACGCGTGGGACGGTTCGATGTTAGCTGCAAGAGAGATTAATGAAGCGGGAGGTCTTTTAATTGATAGTACTCAATATTACATTGGATTAGTAGCAGAAAATACTTTTGAAGCAGATCCTGTCCTTGATATCGGTAAAGGAATAGATGCTGCAAATATAATGATCGCAGATAATGATCCCCATATAATTACAGGAGGATTTAGAACCGAAGCGTTAATCGCATACATAGAACCAATAATGGACGCTCAAATTCCCTTTATTTGTACTGGTTCTACTTCAGAGATTTTTAGTGAAAATGTTCTGAATAATTATGCCAGATATAAATATTTTTTCAGAACCATACTTAATGGGAGTAAAATAGCTAGGGATATTATTACATATATTCTTTATCTTGCAAATGTAATGACAAGTATTTTAGGTAAAGAAGTAACTAAAGTAGCAATTTTACGTGAAGATTTAGAATGGACTGATCCACTGGCAAATGCGCTGAATAATTATTTGCCTTTCTATGGTTTAGAAGTTGTTGAGGATATTGTTTTACCGATTGGCTTGACGGAGCAAGATTTAAAAGATGCTTGGTATCAAATTGATGCATCTGGAGCTCAAATTACTGTACCAATATTTTCCAGTCAACAGGGTAATTTACTAGGTCGCACATATGGAGAAGTACAGCCAAAATGTATCATGTGTGGAGTTAATGTAGTAGCTCAGTTAGGAAATTACTGGGATGCTACTTATGGTAACTGCCAATATGAAATCACTCTTCAAGGGACTTATAGAATAGAGAAAACTCCAAAAACAATTCCCTTTTGGGATAATTTTTTTGGTAATTATAGTATTGATCCTTTATATACAGCTGTAAGTTCGTACGATGCTATTTATGTGTTGTCCAGTACTATCGTATCCACCCAATCATTTAATGCAGATGATACTGTTTCTGGTTTAGAGCAAATAGATAGCATTAACACTTTTACAGGAGTGGGTGGGAATATCGCATTTACATCGTCTCACGATTTACTCGGGGGCCCTGATTACGTCTTTATGTTATTCTGTCAATGGCAAGAAGGAGGGACTAAAGTGGTGCTTCCATCTGGGAATATTCTTTATCCTGATTCCTTTGCGACGGGTACTTTAGCAATACCAGCATGGGGTATTAATCCACGCGAGTTAATATGTGGCCTTAGTTATGGACCAGATAGTCTTGATCCACTTAATACCTGGGATAATACCATTTTTAATGTTATAGATCAATCTGTAGAAACTCTACTTGCTTATGATTTGTCTGCCCCAGATTTAGAAGTTATCCCGAGACTGGCTGCAAATTTAGGAACGTGGTCTGTAGATAATTTGAATTATACAATTCCTTTAAAAACAGGAATATTATTCCATGATGGGACTCCATTTGATGCTTATGCGGTTCAATGGAATTTTGATAGACTCGCATATTTCATGAATATAACAGGGATGTTGCCTCCCGGAGAGCCTACTACTATAATTGACTCAATGTATCTTTGGGATGATGGGACTCCAATCATAAATCGTACAGAAGTCATTGATCCATATACTATTAAATTTGTATTAAATAAACCTTATGGACCCTTTGATGCATTACTCTGCTTCAGTGGCTCCGGAATGTTATCCCCTGCATCAACTTCTGATACAGAGTATATTGATTTAGAAACTGGAGATGTAATTGGAACTGGACCTTTCGAGTACGACTATTATATACTTGATGATAAGGTTAAATTCCATGCATTTGAAGATTACTGGGATGGTGCCGCAGAAATTAAAGAATTAGTATTTAAAATAATATATGACTTAGACGAGAGAAATCAGGCATTGCTTTCAGGAGCTGTAGATTTACTGAATGCTCCCTCAAATGATTATATTGATACTATGAGAGATGATCCGAATCTTAATGTTATCGATGCGGGTGGAAATTTAATAATTAATTGGCTCGGCATGAATAATAAGCAAATAAATATAACATGGAGAGAAGCAATCTCATATGCAATTGATTATAATTCTGTTATTGATGGACTTCTTAACGGACATGGTATTAGATTGAGATCACCGCTTCCTGAAGGAATAAGATATGCTAATTGGGCTTTTGATGTAGCAACCATAGATGTGATTCAAGCAAGAGAAATAATGCAAAGTATGGGTTTTGGTGTAGGATGGGATGCTACGTTCCCTGGCACTCATGAAGCTCAATGGCAATCGGCAAATTTCCGAACTTTAAACTATACATACAATGTTGGAAACTATTTCAGGGAAGGAATGTTTGACATCGTAAGAGAAAGCTTAGCGCTCATTGGAATTAAATTAGAAGATGCTGGTATGACTTGGACTGATTTTGTTGATCGCTTAGTCAATCGAAGGGCTTTTAGTGCAGGACATGATGCACTACAACTTTATTGTTTAGGATGGATACCCGATTTCAATGATCCAACTACTTATATAAATTCACTATTTTCCAACATATCATCTCTTAATTCTGCTCAAGTAAACGATCCTTATCTTCAAAATTTAATTGATCAAGGTATGGAAGAGGTAGATCAAACGATTAGAGAAGCGATTTACAACGAAATTCAACGATACTTAGTTGAAGAGCTCATGCCTTGGGCGTTTTTATCTGTTGGAAAAAATTATGATGCGTACCGTAGAGAGATAGATGGGTATCAATCGAATCCCTGGGATAAAGTATGGTTTCACGGCGTTAAAATCCAAGATATAGTCCCACCTCATACGTCAATTAATATAGTTGGTGATCAGAGTTCATACGGTTGGTTTGAATCCGTTATATCAATTACTTTTTCAGCTACAGATTATTTTTCTGGAGTTGAAACTACAGAATACAGCTTTGATGGAGAAACATGGATTACTTACATTGAACCAGTTATCATTTCGGAAGAAGGAATGACTCTTATCTACTATAGGTCAATAGATTACAATGGAAATGTAGAAGAGACAAAAATAGAAAAGATTTGTAAATATTCCTTCTTTTCGGCTCGTGATCTGGTCTTTGGTACGCGGTATGGATTATCCGAATTGGATCCTCTTAATACTTGGGATTACGACTCATGGAATGTTTTTGATCAAGTTCTCGAGGGTTTATTTGCTCATGACTTATCCCATCCAGAGATGGAAATAATTCCTAGACTCGCGGCCGATTTTGGTACCTGGTCTCCAGATGGTTTAACTTATACTGTAACGTTAAGAACGGGAGTGGTGTTCCATGATGGGACTCCATTTGATGCCGATGCGGTTCAATGGAATTTTGATAGATTGGCATATTTCATGAATGTCTCAGGAACATTACCTCCAGACAAATGGGTAACCATGATTGATTCATTATACCGTTGGGACGATTGGACTCCTATTATTCATCACACAGAGGTCGTTAATCCAAATACTATTAAATTTGTATTAAACAGACCTTATGCTGCGTTGGAAGCGTTATTAGCATTAAGTGGATCATATATACTCTCTCCTTTTTCGACCCCTGAAATGGAATATATCGATACCTTTACCGGTACTCTTGTTGGTACGGGACCATACATATTGGACTTTTATATACAGGACGCAGTTGTAAAATTTCATGCATTTATGGATTATTGGGGAGGTCCTCCTAATGTTAAGAAGCTAATTTTCTCAATAATCGAAGACGATCAAGACAGAAATGACGCTCTTTTATCCGGTGAAGTTGATTTCATACTTAATCCTTTACCTTCAATGTACGATGCTTTTGAAGCAGATCCTAGCATTATCCTACATGATGCTGGAAATACAGGCATTATGATGTATATTGGAATGAATAACAGGCAGATTAATAAAACCATGAGGCAAGCCATATCCTACGCAATAAATTATTCATATATTATTGATGAAATATTAGAAGGAGAAGGAGTTCGATTGAAATCTCCTGTTCCAAACGGTATACCTTATGCAAATTGGTCGTTAAATGTAGCTACTATGAATGTCACTAAAGCAAGACAAATCCTTCTTGATGCCGGAGTTGTAAGTGGGTTAGATCCTTTAATTGATTCGGATTGGACGTATTTAGTCGATTATGGGACTCCAATAGCAACATACAACTATTCATATAACGTAGGTAATTGGCGTAGAGAGGATCTCTTATCTTTATTACAGGAAAATTTAAGGCAAATCGGAATTCGAGTTTTAGATGCGGGTATGACATGGGAAGATTATGTTTGGAGGTTGTTTGATATACACCCATATTCTCGAGACATGCTGCAGATATTTGAATTTGGCTGGTTACCTGATTTTGGTGATCCAAGCAATTATTTAGATTCGCATTTTTTAAGTGAATCACCAAGTAATTTTGCTCAAGTAAATGATCCACACCTCCAAGATCTTTTAGCACAAGGTATAGCTGAGGTTGATCCCAATATAAGAAGGACAATTTACAACGAAATCCAACGGTATTTAGTTGAGGATTTAATGCCATGGGCATTTACCTTTACAGGTCGGAACTTTTATGCTTATAACGATGAATTTACAGGATATGAACCCAATACAATGCAAAAGTTATGGTTCTACAGCGTTTCCAGAGTACCTCTCCCTAAATGTAATGAAACTGCTGAATGGGGTGTAATTTCTGGAGAACAAATAATTTGGGATGCTTCTGGATATTGGCTTGAAATGGCTTCCCCCATTCTTCACCAGGAGAATCCGGTTCAATGGATGATGGATATTCGCGAGATCAACCTAACATACTGGGAGGATCTGCCATCTAAAGATGTACCCTACGATTACTATTCTACCATTTGGGCTACTATATACAATCGCTCTGTCACAGAAGGGGCTCCATGGGAAGAAATGATGCCACTTTCTCCTCTGATTTTCTATAATGCCTGTGAACAATTCATATATAATCAATTATTCGCACTTTATACGCAAAATTGGATTCATCTTCTAATACCTACACCTGTTAATCTAGAGATTCTCAATAAAACGGTTCATGGACTATTTCAAATTTATGGTTTTGCTACTGAGAGCACAATTGAAGATAATACTCTTGAGATAATTCTTGATATGGGTACAGATTTAATTACTTTTAATTATACATATAATAATCGGGGAATTCTTACATATGGGACGGTAAAAAATTCTACAGGGCATCTCTGGTTTGAAATAAAAACGGATGTAGCACCACCGAACTGGATAGAAATCCCCACTGATCAAATGGTTGAGTTAGGATCCCGCTTCTCTTATCAAATATCGGCTTATGATGAATCCGGTATCGACCACTACTGGATCAGCGATACAGAAAACTTTGAAATTGATAATAATGGTTTGATCGTTGATAAAGATTTCCTTGAGCTTGGTGTGTATGAGCTTGAGGTACGAGCTTACGACCCATATGATCACTATTGCTCTGCAATAATCTTAGTTACCGTAGCTGATAATACTCCTCCTTTTGGAATTGGTAGTGTTTATGACACTATTCCTAATATAACTATTCTAACTTACACTCGTAGTCCACAAATTATA
The DNA here is from genome assembly GCA_049671145.1 of Promethearchaeia archaeon. Classification (GTDB taxonomy): domain Archaea; phylum Asgardarchaeota; class Lokiarchaeia; order Sigyniarchaeales; family SOKP01; genus SOKP01. The sequence continues at coordinate 1,016 of JBATUM010000163.1, read as the reverse complement.
GGTACAGTAAAAGTATTCGATAATTCGCCAATTGCAAATGTAGAACTTTGGAACGTGGATACCATCTACGGTGAAAGTATTAATGAAGGATTTACTCTTATGACCACGCATCATCCTAAATCTCCTTTAGGTGTTTATGACTATAGTTATACAAGCGATATTGTAGTTATGACCACCGCTTCACTTAAAGAGGGGAATCATGTTCTTAATCTCCGAGTTTATGATGCTCAAGGTAATGTTGCTAATAAATACTTTAACGTTACAGTATTTCGATCATTGAATCTAAAACTTAGTGGTGAATTTGACTATCTCGAAAAAGAAAAAGTGAAAATTTCTATCGTTGCTAAGTTGCTAGACACGGAAACTAACATGGAAGTGAGTCCAATATGGATTACTGATATGGGTGTAGTAGTGGATATAATAATATGGGATCCAGAAGGTAATGTAGTTCAATTACCACTGGGTACTACGCAAATGACCTATATATCTGGAAGCACGTTTCAATGGGAAGCTCACGGCACTATAAGTGATTTAAAAAACCTTTTTAAAAAAGGAGTCTATATGGTTAGTGCTGATGTTAAGTTTTATGGAAGCGAAGATACTTATGATTATTATTATCTTGTGAACGAGGATGTGATTCAATTCCATGTGGACCCGCCAATTGATCAAGAGCCTAATCTTTGGATTCCTTTGATTTTAGTGGGTTTTGCGGGATTGATACTACTAAATTTGGCTGTAACCTTCTTTTATAAGAGGAAATATCGGCGAATTATATGAAATTATACTTCTAAAAATTAATTAATTCTTTTTTTTTTAAAATGTTAATTAACTCATTATAATATTTACTTGTAAAAGTAAAATTATGTGATTTTACAAAAGTATAAAAATATATTAAAAGAAAAATAGAAAAGTTTTATATTTTAAGAAATAAATATGTTAATACAAGGGTTATGAAATAGGTGAAAAAATTAATAACTACTAGTGCCTTACTGGGATTCTGGTAGCATTTTTACAGG
>JBATUM010000162.1:0-2422 GCA_049671145.1 Promethearchaeia archaeon | reverse complement strand
GGTGATAATAAAATTGAAAGAATATAAGGTGGAAACTGTTGGTGATGTCTACAGGAGCCCTAAGTATGCGAAGGAGTTCGAAAAGATCATAAATGACAAAGCATCCGAGGGCTGGGAATTAAAATTGGTTGCCTCATTTTACTTAGTCTTTGAACGAGAGAAGAGTTAAAAAAGGTTGCTACAAACCATCTACCATTAATAATCCTCACTTTTTTTTCCTCATTTTTTAAACTTTATAACATTTCCGTAGAGACTGATATTTAATTCTCTCAGTACCAAAAAGAAATTTATAAAATAGGTTTATTAAAAATAGGAAAAAGATTCATGAGTATCTTTATCAAAATACATGAAGAATAGATCATCTAATAGATCATAATCTCAACTTTTTTTAAGCCCAAATTCTTCCATGATAGTATGACACTTGAAAGAAAAGATGTTCCTAAAACCTTCATTCCCATTTTTATGATATGGATTATCCTATGCAATCTTGGAGCGATAATTTTAGCGATTTTATGGAATATTTACTTTCCCCAGAGCTTTTATTTTGATGCGACAGTCTCAATGTATATCATTATTGCGATAAATATTCTAAGCATCATTCTATTATATCCAATGCCGCGCATGGATCCAATAACTCCATTTCTGAAGAGTGCGCTCATTTGGTACGGAGTGATATCGATAATATACGTCATCTTGGGTGCTTATATTGCACTCATACCTGGAACCATCCAATTGTTAGGAGACCTTTGGTTTCATTGGAAACGGAATAAGCTAATAGGATGAATCTAAGCAATATTAACCTTATGAAGAAAATAGGGTGAAATAAGAAATCAATTCCTATGATCTAGTAATTGTTGGTGCCGGAACATCAAGTTCAATTGCCGCTCGATTTGCTGCGTCAAAAGGATTGAAAGTGTGCTTAATTGATGCAAAGAAGAAAGAGGAGATCGGTAATAAAGTATGCGGAGATGTGGTCTTAGCCTCCGTTTTTGACTTTTTAAAGATCAATCCCCCTCAAGGAAACGAAATATTGAGCATGAAGAAAAGGATCAAGTTATATGGCTCGGATCTTCAGCATCATCTTACAGTTAATATGCCTATTTACTTGGTGGATAGATTACGATTTGGGCAAAAACTCTTAAAGGATGCGCTTTATTCGGGGGTAGCAGAATTTTTAGATAACTCTAAGGTCATGGATCTGACTTATAAAAATGGTAGCGTTAATGGAGTTACAGTTAGATTAAAAACTGGGGAAAAAGTGACCATAAACGCTAAAATTGTAATTGATGGCAGCGGAGCTCAATCTATTGTGCGAAAAAAAATCAAAAGCGATATTATACAAAATGAGATTTCAAAAGATGATTTGGTGATTTGTTATCGGGAAATCATTCAATTTAATGACAACTTGCCAGCAAACATACCCGCAGATTCTTTAACTGTGGCTCTTGATCCCGATAATGTTCCTGGAGGCTATTTCTGGTACTTTCCCAAATCAGACACCGTAGTCAACCTGGGGTTAGGTGTTATCTTACATCAAAAAAGTAATTTGAAGCACATTTATCAGAACTTTGTTTTAAATAAATTTTTAAGTAAAAGGAATTACAAAATATTATCATCAGGCGGAGGTCTCGTTCCTATTAGAAGACCACTTCCTTCATGTGCTGACAATGGTATCATGTTTATAGGAGATGCGGGATGCCACGTTAACACATCTAACGGTGGAGGAATCCATAACGGAATGAAAGCTGGTTATTATGCTGCCATGGTAGCTAAAAAAGCAATTGAAGCAGAAGATTATTCATTACATGAATTATGGGATTATAATTGTCATCTGATGAATGATTTTGGGATAGGACACGCGACTAATGATATCGCTCGATTTCTCTTCCAGCACATCACGACAAATGATTTTAATTATATTGTAAAAAAGAAATTAATTGATGATAATGAGCTCACACAAATGTTTTATGGTAAAATTATCTCGCCATCGATTAAAAAATTGGTATTGAAATTATCTAAGGGGATATCCAAGCCCAAATTATTACTTAAACTAAATTATTTTCTCAAGCAGATGAAAAAAATTAAGCAGCATTATTTAAAATATCCTCAAGATGTCAGTGGTTATCAAAATTGGCGAGAAATCGAAAATGACATGTTTAACAAAATTTTTTTAAAAATGGTCCCTAAAAAGGAGTAAAAGATAAAAATTATGAATAAGAAAAATTATGAAATATTTTTTACTTCCCGATTGTACTTATTACTATCTGATCCAATCGATGAACCCTTTAATATAAACTCCGGCTTTTTCCATCTCTTCGGGAAAGATAGGTCCCTTTGAGGCCTTAACTCGAGCGGTTAACAATTCGGAATAGGTATTTTCAACCATCGATGCTTCTCCTAATTTATTTAGATATCTTTGTGC
>JBATUM010000161.1:0-2587 GCA_049671145.1 Promethearchaeia archaeon | reverse complement strand
GATCTGTTTTTGATAGAACCATCTAATTATATCTTAAAACTTATTCTTCTACCTTAGAAATAACTTTACCTCTACTAATAAAACATAGTGTTCAACTTTATAAAAGTATTGACAAAATTTTGATCTTAAAATAATAAAACACATCCCAATCTAAAGAAGATTTGATATAATTCTATTTGGTTGAGTTTATTTATACTTTATAAATGAATAAGAATAGATAATTCTATTTTAAAGAAATTCTAGTTAAGGGATTTAGGAAATTAAAGAAAAATCTATTTAAACCAGAAATTCATATTAGAATCAAGGTAATTAAAAATGGTTAACTTAATCTCAAAGGATATAAATGATTTAATGAACAAACAAATCGTTGAAGAACTCCGATCAGCGTATATCTATTTAGGAATGGGTGCCTGGGCAGAAGAACAGGGGTTAAAAGGTTTAGCTGACTTCATGAAAACGCATGCCGAAAAAGAAGAATATAAACATGCTATGAAATTTGCTAAATATATCCAAGAAACTGGTGGAAAAGTAGAATTTGGAACTATAGAAAATGTTTCTACTAACTATGAGAATGTAGAAGATGTACTCAAGGGAGCTATTAAACATGAAGAATTTATCACGAATAAAATCAAAGAACTTATGGACTTAGCCCAGAATAAAAACGAGTATTATGCCTATGATTTACTAAATTGGTTTATTCAAGAGCAAATTGAAGAAGAGAACCTCTTTACCGATCTTTATAACAAATTCTTGCTGAGTGGAAAAAATCTCGGAGTTTGGGACCATCATATAAAACATCCCTAAAAAGTAGCAATAAACTAAAATAAAATTATTTCTTATTTTTTTTAATTATCATTATCTTTTAGAGTAATCCCCGTATGTGTTATTACATTACCCTTACACTTCCAAATGATAAAGAATTAGAAAAAGTAAGAGAAATTCTTTACGACTATAATATGATTATTTCTCAAATTAATAATAAGTCAATACAATCTTATTTAAATGCAGGACAGCTAAATTTTAGACCAACAAAAGAATATTGTGATTGTGATACAGCATTAGGGGCGCTTAATCGCCATAATGAATATGAAAAATTATTACTATCAAAAAAAGTAAGAAATTTAAAAAAGAAAAAGTGGACTCAAGAACAAATCGATAATTGGATTTGGGATAAAATATATAAAAGCAAACCACATGTGAAGAAATATATAACACCCATGGAAAGAGAGAATGAAATTACAAAATGGCTTACCTTTCTTCATGAAATAACTGATTTAGAAAGCATTTCTCAAATAGGAATTTTAAAACATTGGTATAATTCAAACTTAGAAAACGAAGAGATTCTATTGAAAAGAAAACAAAAAGTCAACTTAAATGGAGTCGATAAAGATTTTTTATTGTATCTCGAGGAAGATGTATTATATGAATTCTTTATCCCCCTAAAAAATTAAAAAAATCTTCAAGTTATAAATTAGTCATTTCAGCGCTGATTTCCCATAATCTTTTAGCATATTCCTCATTATAAGATTCATCTGAAGATCTTTTGGGTTGTTTTTTTACAAAATATTTTCCAGTTATACCTTCGACTTCTGGTGAAGTAGCTAAATATATAGAAGTTGCTGCGCCTTTTCTTGGGCTCTTAAAAAAGGTTTTTTGAAAGCCTCTTGAAATAGTGGGTAGATCCCGACCTAAACTAGAACGAACAACACCAGGATGAACTGCATTCACTGTAACTCCTGTTCCTTCTAATTTTCTACTTAATTCATAAGTAAAAAGTGTTATAGCTAACTTCGAAACACCATAATTCTTAAATGCGCCATATTTTTTATTTTCACCATGAAGATCATCAAAATCCATGGATGTCATTTTATGGACTCCTGAACTAACGTTGACTATGCGACTTGGAGCACTCTTTTTTAATATATCAATTAATAAGTTAGTTAACAAAAAAGGGGCAAAATGATTCACTGCAAAATTCATTTCAATTCCATCAACAGATAACTGGCGTTTCGATAAAACTATACCAGCATTGTTGATTAATATATGCAAATTTTGATATTTTAGTTTGAATTCTGAAACAAGCTTACGAATCTGTTCTTGAGATGATAAATCACATATCAGTAAATCCACATTTTTGTTTCCTGTTTTTTCTATAATTTCCTGCTGTGATGTTTCTCCACGCTCTTTATTACGACATACCATGACTATTCTGGCGTTCATTTCTGCTAATCTTAAAGCTGTAGCTTTCCCTATTCCAGAATTTGCTCCAGTTATCATACAAATTTTGCCTTCCATACTAATAGTCTTATTCACCTTTCCATTAAATGTTATTCTTTTCAAGTTTAGTATGTTCTTCCTTTATTATTAAAAAATTTAGCTATTATAAAATAATGGAAAATATTGAAGGAAAATTTTCCTTCAGTTTATTCTGAAAAATTAGACCTAAATATTTGAAAATATATATATTAAAAAACTTTTATTGTATATTTGCTAATAAAGTTAAGTGTTAGATATTTTAATTCTGATATTATGAGAAGGTATAAGAAACTAAGTTATGTTTCAATATTTATAATTTTAAGTTTGTGCT
>JBATUM010000160.1:0-1541 GCA_049671145.1 Promethearchaeia archaeon | reverse complement strand
ACTCCTATCAATAAAATAAGATTGTATCCAGGGATCTCCGGAGGTATTTCTTGACTTTCCTTTATTACCTCAACCTCATCAAAATCTAAACGATCAGCCATATCTTGCACATAAAATCTAATTGTAATATTACCATTCGCCAGTGCATTCCATGCTGTAGAATCGATTACTCCTGACTCTCCTGAAAATGGAATAGTAGACCCACCATTCAACGTGTACCATGTAGAAGCTATATTTTCCTCTGTAATTGATAGTGTAAAAGATGGGGGGCTACTAAATTCTTGACCTACAGTAGGAGAAATAATAGAAATCTCAGGTGGAGTTGTATCAATTGTAAAATGTCTTAATTCAGATTGGTACATTGTACCAAGAGAATCATTGCCAAATACTTGAATATTATATGGACCATCAGCTAGCATTGTAATTGTAGTATTTCCCAGTATTGTCTTATTGGCTAATCCATCTAAAGAAAATCCCATCCAATCTAAGGCAGTACTATTCATAAAACCAAGCATTAATCCTTCTTGAATGTTATCTCCAAGGCTATAGTCAGGATCCCAAGACACGCCTACGGCGTCTACCCAAATATTAGTATTTGTTACACTATTATACATAGTAATAGCTAAATGATTAACTGCTGTCCCTGTAGCAGCATTCATAGCACCAATTACGGAACCTGCTAGAGTGTTATTTGCGTAATATACGTAAATATCTGAAGTATCGGAATTTAAGTTCCAATCTACTCTTAGGCGGTACCATTTATTAGCCTCTGCAGGACAGATCGATTGATATGTACTCCCATCATAATATTTCCACCCGTTTGATACTATCCGTACAACTACCTTAGCATCTGTACCATCTTCAATTTCAGCAGCATAAATATAAAATGCTGGAGGATCAACATTATCAAATTTAATCCAGTATTCCAATGTTCCTGTGGCCAAATCTGGAAACGTTAACTTCGCATTTCCTTGATTGTTTGGAGAAGATCCAGATTGAATATGTAAAACATTTTTATGCTGATCTTCTTGTTGTATCACCTCAACCACACCAGTACCTAAAGAATCCTCAAACCAACCTTGTGGTACACTTCCAATCATATCATTCTCAAATCCATAAGTTGCTGGGTAATATCCGCTCATTGGTGCTGAATATGTCTTATTTTCAGGAGTAGCTATTGTTATTTCATTATCACTTGATTTTATTGAATTAATTTCACCATAATATTGCTCAGTACCTATTATATTACATCCTAGCGAAGTAAAACCGCTCATTGATATTAAAATGAGTATTAAAGATAATCTATTTATTAATTTCTTACTTTTCAAACTAAATCTCACCATGAATTTTTATTTTTAGTAGACAAATATAAGTTATTACAATTTTTAATAAAAATTTTTCTAGCTAAATATTTTTATTTTTAGAAGTATTGATTAATTCGGAAAACAGAATAGAATTACAGTCAATTTTGAAATTTAAATAGTTTTTAACTTTTTAATAACTATATTTGGCTCTACTGCGTCTATAATTGCACTCGAGCT
>JBATUM010000159.1:0-1856 GCA_049671145.1 Promethearchaeia archaeon | reverse complement strand
GTCTATAGGGTTCGCTAAAATTGCCTTTAATGTAGATGCAGAATGGGATGATCGTTTTACAAGATATAAACAAGCCACAGAAGCCAGATCTAAGGAATTTGAAAGCCATTTTAAAGATAAAATATTAATGTAATTAAATTGATTAAATAATTTTCCAAAAACACGTTAAATTGAAGCAATAATGTTTCATATCATACCTGAAGTTATAAAAAAAAGAATGAAATATTTAGAAGAAATAGACTCTAAAGATAGGCTCGATGGAACGCCTCGAATGAAAAGGCTTCGTCAAATACCTCCTGATACAGGAAAATTTCTCTCAATTATGGCTGCTAGTGCTCCAAATGGAGAGTTTTTAGAAATTGGTACCAGCGCAGGTTATTCTACCCTCTGGATTGCATTAGCTTGTCAATATCGAGGAATTAAAATGAAAACTTTTGAAGTGTTAAAAGAAAAAATTGACATGGCTAAAGAAACATTCAAAATTACCAATATGAACAGCTTCATTGATCTAGTTGAAAGAGATGCTCGTAATTATTTAAAGGATTATAATAATATTGCTTTTTGCTTTTTAGATGCTGAAAAAGAAATTTATGAAGAATGTTATGACCTAATAATTCCAAATATGGTTAAGGGAGGACTCCTTATTGCGGATAATGCAATAAATCATTATGAAACTCTGAAACCAATGATCGATAAAGCCTTAGCCGATCATCGTGTAGATGCGATGGTTGTTCCAATTGGAAAAGGCGAATTACTATGTAGAAGAATTTAATAAGATCTAGTTAAGGCTAAAAAATATATAATATAAGTGAGATTCATGTCTAAAAACGAGATTAGAAAGGAAATAGAAGAAATAGTAAATAGAGAGACCAGAGCTTGGGATAATCAAGATGTTGATCTTTTAATGACCATATTTCATCCTGATATGGTTTGGCCTTGGCCAAAAACACCACAATCTCATGATCCAATAGATTGGGTTCTAGAATGGGGTAGGTATGATTATACGCGCTGGAGAAATGGCTGGTTAGAACTCTTCAACACATATAAATTAGAACATAATGATAGAGAAATAAAAAAAATTAAAATTTCTAAAGAAGGTGATGGTGCATTTGCCGTGGTTGATATTGATACGCTATGGGCTAACAAGGATGGCAATAAAAGTCATTGGAAAGGAAGAGTTTGTAAAGTCTATACAAAGATCGGAAACGAATGGAAAATGATTATGCAAACGGGAGTCCTTAAATATTAGTTAGATCTACTCTAAATCTTCCAAAGCAGGGTGATCCTCAATAAATTCACAACTTAAACCTAATCCTTGAAAGTATTTACATAATGCGATACAAGCGAATTTTTCTGTTGAGTAATGAGTGCCTCCAATTAAATTTATTCCTTTTTCTTTCTCAAAATCATGTATTTTTTGGCTGTATTTATTTAGTGCAGTTATACCAGTTAAGTATGTATTAATTCCTAGATCTAAAATTTCTTGAATAATATCAATTTCATTACCACCGCCTGCTATTAATGCTACATTATGATCTTTAATTTCATCGGAACCATATTTCCATAATTTTGTTTCATGTCCAAGAATATTACTGAATTTATGAGCTAATTCTTCTGGAGTCTTTAAATCTGTTTTTCCGTAAATTCCAACCTTCACACCAAAATATTCATAAAACTCCCCTTCGGGAACAATCTCTAGAGCTTTAGCTAAGGACGTGGTCGTCGAATATTCTCCATTCTTGTCTAATGGAACATGGATCGTATATATTGAAATATTTTGGTGTTTTAACTTTGGGAGTAATTTTGGATTAATATCTAGAAAAACTTGTGGACTCCTTATATCCCAAACCATCGGG
>JBATUM010000158.1:0-7728 GCA_049671145.1 Promethearchaeia archaeon | reverse complement strand
GCTCTCAATAGATTGCTCAAGATCGACTAAATCATCAACATTTTTTATATCAGAGCTAGCAATTTTAGCTAGAAATTCTTTTAATAATTTTTCTTTAGTCTTATTATGCGGAAAAATTAGACTGCTTTTGTAGTGTTCCCAATCAATGATATTGGTAAAAATTAAGAAGAGAATCTCAATATGGCTGTAATCTATTAAACTCTGGAGCTTGTCTTTAGTGATAAGGGTTTTTGTATGGTCTTTATAAAAATCAGATAAATCATTGTAATAATTGGTAATTCTTGCAACATTATCTAATTGAGCACGAAGAGCGGCTTGATTAATTGGACTATCTTCGTCTTTATACATTATTTCGAAATAAGCATTGATGAAATCCTTAAGTCTTTGGAGTTTTTGTTGAAACACTCTAGTTTTCACAATTCGCTCAAACATTGGGCTCTCTTTAATGGTATAAAAACGAAGTTCAAACTTAACTATTTCCAAAATATCTAAAAATAATTCTCTAATGTCAATGCTGCTGCTTTCCATTTTAAAAAAGCATTTGATTTATCCTTAATTATTATTTATAGAATTCTAAAATTATTAAAACTTTTTATTTTCTCTATTTAAAACTGTATAGGGAAGGTTCGCCGTGGAATGATTTGGCTCCTATGTTTTATGGGCACTTTTATCAGATTTTTTTTAACCAGCTTTTTGTAAACGATTGCTTTAACGTGAATTTTAATAATTCTGATAGGAGATCGAAGCATAAAATAAAAAATATTTTGAGGATTTTTCCTTAATTGGAGGAATTTATTAAAGAATTGTTTTGATTTTATTTGGGATGCATAAGAATCGAGCAAAATAAATCTATTAATTATATTAATAAGACTCTCAGTATCTTCAAAACAATAATAATTTGAAGTTCTTAGAGTCCATTTTATCGCCTCTAACTGGTACTTTATTGAATTCATTTTTTTTAACGGGAATATAATTAGAGCAAAAAATGAAATAAATAAATTCATCACAGTACTTTTAAACATCTCTTTTACTGAAATTTTAATACGAGGCTTTATATTATTTCTTAAATCTTCTCCATAAAGTATTGTACAATTATCAATCACATTACTTAATACAATATTTCGAGGAGCAAATAACGCAGAAAACACTTTATTTACATGAAATATTTTAGGGAAATTAGCTTGTTCCCAGAATTTTTGTTTCGTTAAAAAATGGCTAACGAACATTCCAGTTGAATATTGAATAACCCCCAAGATATTATTAAGTAATGAGGAATTCGGTGGTTTAAATTTATGTTTTACTTCTAAAGCAATAAAATATTTTTCAATTTCTCTAATATGCCTATTTGATACTCGATCTTTGAAGATGAAAAGTAAATCACAGTCAGATAACAGAGTACTTTCTTGTTTCTTCTCAGATCTCTGACTTCCAAACAACATTATGGACAAAATCTTATTAATTCCAATTTCTCTATTGACAAGGGTTATTACATCTTTGATATAATTTCTTGACCTCTCACTAATGTCTCTTAAATTGGAGGATATCCCATTTTTTAAATCATTTAACGGAATATTCGATTTGGTTTCTTCCAATATGATCAATAAAAAATTAATTTCCTATTTTATAAATTTTATAAAATAAAAAAATGAAATATACTAAATTCAAAAAAGTAAATTAAATATTGTTTCCTACCCTATAACCTCTACTTACAGCCTCCATAACAGTTTCAGGTTTTTTGGCATCGCCAATTTTTTCAACGCTATAAGTGCCAAGTTTTTTTAATTCTTTGTAAAGAGTATCATTTGGTTTTACTCCCGTTGCATAATACACCATATCAACATCGTTGATAACCTGTTCAGTATCATTAGTATCCATATAGGACACATAATTCTCTCCAACTTCAGTAATCTTTACACTAGTAAGCATTTTAACTCCTAATGCATCACATTTATCTAGCATAACCCATTTAGTGGTTTTTCCTAAAGCAGATCCGAGTTTAGGTAATTGCTCTAAAACAGTAACTTTATTTCTTGCTCCATGAAGCATATTTAAGGCAACATCAGGCTCTAATGCTTTGTAAAATGTAAGAAAATCAAATGCTTCACAACTTAATGTTCCGTATTTAGCTATATAAATTGCCAATTCAATACCTGTAGCACCACCGCCGATTATGACACTATTTTTGCCTATGGGAGCATCTCCACTAAATACAAGATTAGCCCAATATACATTTCCTCGATTTATACCAGGAATTGGCGGTAGAGTAGGTTTTGAACCAGTAGCTACAAATACTACATCTGGATTAAATTTTTTAATTTTATCGAGATTAATTTCTTCCTGAAGGTGTACAGTTATACCATATTTCTGAATCCAATATGTGTAATTTTCAATCATTCTTTTAAATTCATTTCTGCCAGGTGGTACCCAGATTATATTTATGAGCCCACCAATTTTATCTTCTTTTTCAAAAATATGTACGTCATGCCCTCTCATTGCCGCTACACGTGCAGCTTCCAAACCTCCAGGTCCAGAACCAATCACCATAACTTTTTTCTTCTCTTTTAAAGGTTTCAACTCAGTTCGAGCTTCATTTCCTGCTCTAGCATTTCTTAAACAAGAAACAGCTGATAATTTAAAAATACTATCAAAACATCCCTGGTTACAACCAACACAGTTCATTATATCTCTTATTTCACCTCTTTTTGCCTTCATTGGCAAATGAGGATCAGCTATAAGAGCTCTACCCATACAAATTGCATCTGCCTTACCAGCCATTAATATTTTTTCAGCCAATTCCGGGTTATTGATTCTATTGGAAGCGAAAACTGGAATAGATACACGTTTCTTAATATTTTCCGCTAGATAAGTATAGCATCCTTCGGGGACATCCATAGTGGTTTGAGGTGTTTTCGTAACGTGCCACCCTCCCGTAACATTAAAATAATCTAAATGTTTTCCTAATTTTTCAGCGATTATTGCTTTTTCTTTATAAGTATTACTTCCTGGTACAAAATCATCTCCTGAAATGCGATATCCAATATTAAAATCTTCAGCACTTGATCTCATTAGTTCAATCGTTTCAATTGGAAATCTAATCCGATTCTCAAGATCTCCACCATATTCATCTGATCTTTTATTTTTTAAAGGTGAAAGAAACTGATCCATTAAATAACCAGCATTAGCACAAATCTCAACTGCATCAAAACCTGCCTTTTTAGCACGTAATGTTGCTTCCGCAAATGCTTGTTGCTCATTTTTAATATCATCAAGAGTCATTTCTCGAGGGGTCGCCTTACTAAATTTGCTATATACCGCAGAGGGAGCAATGGGGGTTCTTCCAATTATTTGTGGGTACGTATAGGCGCCACCGTGATATAATTGGCAACAAATTTTAACATCACTCCTTGCATTATGCACAGCTTGAGTTAGCTCGGTTAACATTGGAAGGAATTTATCATTTTCTATAGAAATCATCATTGGATGTCCTTTTGAATAAAGATCTATATAACAACCTCCCACAATAAGCATAGCAGCACCTCCCTTTGCCCTTTCAACGTAAAAATCAATTAGTTTTTGCGTAATAAAGCCATCATTAGCATAATTGAGATTTAATGCTGGCATAACTATACGATTTGATATAGTCATGTTATTAATTTTCAAAGGTTCAAATAATTTGAAAAATTTCATATGAATTTCCTAATAAATAGATTTAAAATATTAATTTTGTTAGATATTAAAATTGATAACAATTTAAATTGTTATCTCTTGTAAAAAATATGTCAAATCTATTAGAAAAATTATCAATTAATTCATATATGATTTAATCTTTAACCTATTTACTAAATTATATTTCTAAAAGATTTTTGCTTATTTAACGAAAGTATGAATCTGACCCTTTATCTTCTCGAGCACCCTTCATAAAATGTTCTGCTTGTTTCTTATAAGATTGAATCACACTTTCCATTTCTTCAATTTTTTTATCTAGTTCTTCAAATCCCATTTCAATATTAAAGAAATCTTTAAGTATTGTAACCAAAGCTTTCGAAGCTCGAGGATCTAAAGCCATCATAGGTAAGGGTAATGTTTCTGCTAATAAACAAATCCCCGGTGCAAATCCCTTCTGTCCTGCCCAAGCAGGTAAAATCCCATTGGCTCCAGCTATTACTCCACCATCCATTATTTTTGTATCTTTTTTTTTTAAAAAAGATTTCACTACTTCTTGATCAGTACCACATACATGAACCATAGGTTCATCTCTAATTTTATCTGAGACCATTGCACCAGTACTTACATACATGGTGATTTTTCCTTCTGTTAATTTATCCATTTCTTCACAAAATTTTTGCGAAAACTCAAAAACCCCTTCAGGAGTTTGAGGTTGATAATTAGCTGTTAATATAAATAAGTCATTTTCCTTTTTTCCAGGCCTAGATTTATAGTATACTTCTGCTGTTGGAATTTCTAACTTACCTTTTTCTACATTTGATTTAGGAGGAAAATCAAAATACTCTATAGTCAAGAACTCTTTTGCTTTAATAGAGTCTTTTATTGAAGTTATAGCTAATTTCGCAACTAAAGCAATTCCAGGCCAGCCTATTAAGACTACTGGATCGTGAATATCTTCAATCTTTAAATCGAATTTTTTAATAATATTGATATATATCATTTTCACCTATTTTTATTATTATAAACTAAAATCTAAGGGTTCATTACAATGTGGACAATATTCTAATTTTTTTTCCATAAATTTTCCACAAAAAGGACAATATAAACCTGAATTAAAATTATATTCTAAGCTTGGTTTTTCTGATTCAATTTTATCGGAATATAATCTAGATGCTACAGGCTCTGAGTATCGATAACCTGTTGAAACAGGTTTTTCTTTATATTGGGATATCGCTACTTTTTTAGCTTTTGATGATGTATATAAAACTGTGAGGAAACAAATAAATAGTGGACCTAAAAGAATACTAACTAAATTATTATATAATAAATCATACAAAATTATCATTCCATAGTTCCTGCTACTAGGATTATACCATGATGAATAAGTTACTTCATTAACTGGAATAAAAAAATCTAAAAATATCTGAAAAAAGAATGTGATAGTCCAAATAATTATGCTAGAAATGATAAAAACTCCTATTATCTTCCAAAAAGAACCTTTTTCAATGAATCTTGCTTCCTTTAAAGAATTTTTCCCATTATCATTATGATAAGTGAATACTGAAAAGATAAAATATCCAAAGAGAATTAAACCTGGTATAAGAAGCAAAAATGTTAAAGGGACTACAATACCAATAAGAAGTGCTACAATAATTAATTTTGAGTTAAAAGTTAATTTTAATTCTTTATTGAAGTTAGTATCTATCCCCCTATATCTCTTAAAAAGGTAATTACTTATTGAACACATTGCTATTACTGTAAAGAATGCTCCGATAACAGAATTTAAAACGAAAATACCAATCAATAATGATAAATATGATAAAATAACTTGAAATTCTTCATTAGTGACACTATAAGGATCTATAGTAAATTTATCTAGAATTGCATTTGCTTGAGGTTCAAGTAAATTTAAATTCCAAACTAAATCAGGTAAGAGAAGATTTTTTAGTATTATAGAAATAATCGAAAAAAACGCTATTGGACCAATGATTTTTAGCCAATTCTTAGCAAATAAAACGTATCCATCGGAGAGAACACCACCAAAACTTTTAAATGCGAATCTCTGTAATGTTTGTATATCTTCCGACATAATTTTTATTATTTTTATAATTATTTATAATTTGTTAAATAAAAAAGGTAATTATACAAATTTGAATTTAAATTATTAAATATAATAACAGAAAAAATTTTAATTATAAGAATATATATTTTTAATGCCCTAAATGTTAACGCAAAAACCACCCTCTCGTCAAATACCAGGAATAATTTCATATATGGATTTTTTTGGGACTAAACGATTAGCTATTTCTCTTTTTTTCAGTATACCATTTGTATTTGGAATATTATCATTTTTCTTAAATTCTATTTATACAGGTATTTGGAATTTTTATTTTTTTTTTTTTGTTCTTCTGATATTTTATGCTATTTCGGGTGCAGGAGCTTTTATTTCAATTTATTATTATTCCAAAAGAGCTCCCATATTAAAACCACCGCCTAATGGTTGGGCTTTACAACTTAACACCTTTATAAGTGTTATTTTAGGAGCATCATTAATTATCGGTCAACTATTAGCCATATTTCTTAGAAATATTACATTCCAAGAAATGTTCTTTATTTTAGGAACTATAGTTTCATACATTATAGCTTATGTCATTTATTATTCATTTACAACTGTTGGAAAATATGGAAATCTAATCTTAGCATTAATTCAACCTATAATCGGGATTATTTTATATAGTATATTAACAGCCCAAATATGGTTTTTATTTCTTATTAGAGCAAGTGTTTTTTTCATATCCTGTGCTTTAATTTTTGCTATACCATATGCAAGAGCAATGTCCAACGTTAGCAATGTATATAAGAGAGCGACTGGTATAGGAGGTTACCCTTTTATAAGGGCTTTTGTATTGTCTATGATGACAAAGGATAATGATGATTTAATTGAAGATTTTTTTGATATAATTGGTATAGAATCAAAGGTAAAAATCCAATATTTGGCAATTAGAAATGTAAAGTCTAAAAAGTTAAAAGGTTTATTTATAATCCCAGATATTCATTTTGGTCCTTTTAAAACTTGTGGTTCCTCAGATTTACCATCTCGCATTTATAGTTTGTTTAATAATATCTCTGGCACAACTGTTTATCATACTACTAATGATCATTCACACAATTTAACCAGTCATAAAGAACTCGAAAAAGTCTTAACTAGAATTACAAACGATGTAAAATACATTGAAACAAGTGAAAATATAAAATGGATTAAAAAGATTAATAATTTATCAAGAAAAATGCATAACTCTGCTAAACTAATTGGAACGGAAATTGGCGATGTTCCAATTATTTTCCTTACAAGACATCCTTTACCTTCGGATGATATTGAGGCAGAAATTGGTGAAAATATAAGCAAGATTGCTAATTCTCTTGGATATCATGATATACTTATAATTGATTCTCATAATTCAATAATTGGAGACGAGATTTTAATTAAAAAGGATTCGATTGAAGGGAAAGATTTAATAAAGGTGAGTGAAAATTTTTTAATCTCAAGTAAAAAAAAAGTAAATTCAATATCCAGCAAAATTAAATATGGGGTAGCCAAGGATCCTTTAAGCGAGTATTCTGAACGTGATGGGATAGGATCTGGTGGTATAGTTGTTCATCTTTTTAAAAACTTGAGTACAGATCAAAAAACAGTATTAGTCCATTTTGATGCTAATAATGCTTATGTGGATATTCGATCCTTTATTTTAAATATGCTTCAAAATAGAGGTATAGTTTTAGGTGAGGTCACCACCAGTGACAGTCATACTGTTGCTAGACAATTCACTAGTAGAGGTTATTCTCCAATCGGAGAGAAAATTAAATTAGAATATATCTTAACAAAACTCGAAGAATTAATAGCAAAAGCCGAGAAGAATTTAACCGAAGTTGAATTTAGTTACTACTCCTCTGAAATAGAAAACGTAAAGATTTGGGGAGATCCAAAATATTTTGATGCAATCATGAATACACTTCAAGAATGTATTAGGGTTTCTCAGAAGTTGTTAACGTATAGTCTTATTT
>JBATUM010000157.1:0-4439 GCA_049671145.1 Promethearchaeia archaeon | reverse complement strand
GTATTGAATTATCATATTCAATTAGTTTATGAGAAGCTAATCCGAATAATTCAATAATTTGATTTTTTTCATCAGCTCTAAAACAAAGAATTATCTCTATATCTCGATTTGCTATATTAATTTGTATAGAATAGTAATAGAAAAAACCCTTTTTCAAAAATTCATTTAAAATTAAGATTATTTGATTAAGATTAGAAACTTTGAAAATACAAAAAGCGAATAACATTTCACTTTTATTAAGACTCTTATAATAGATTAAAGAATCTTCAATTAAATACGATAATAATTTAAACTTACCTTTTTTGGCCATTTCATAATCATTTTTAAGTGAAATTATAAAAACTTAGATTTTTTTTATAAAAGCTTTAAAGATCAGTATAAATTTACTGAAATAAAATTTTTAAAATCTTAGGGTTCTTTTTAATTAATATAAAGTCTTTAAATGGTATTTGAATTGCTAAGCAAAATAATTAAATTCATCAATAGTTTAGATCCAAATATAATAATTCAAGCACCATCAAGGATTAATCTAATAAATCCTTTAGATGCTGTTGAGGGAGACTTTTGGATGCCCTCAGTAGCAATAAATGGTTATAAAAATCCCTTATCAACATTCGTTTATATAAAGGAAATTCAAGAAGCGAGTAGAATTATATTTTATAAGATAATAAAATCAGGTGAACAGATTAATTTTAAGGTACAAGTTAAAGAAACATTAATTAAAAACAAAAAAATGCTTAAAAAAAGCAAAAATTCAAGAGCAAAATTAGTTTATGCTTGTATCTACCGTTTTTCAATAACAAACTCTTTCTTTTGGAAAAAATATAGAGAGAAAAATGTAGAAGTTGGGATAATTCCAACAATACCTCGCCAAAGTGGATTAGGGGGGAGTGCATCAATAATTATCGCTATTCTTTATGCATTTGCTAAATACTTCAACATATATAACAATTTTTCATACGTTAAAAACAAAGAATTCCCAATTAATAAAGACATAATTGCAGAATTAGCTACAAAAGTGGAGGATGAGGATTTAAATATCACAGCAGGTTATTCTGATCGATATACTATTAGTAGAGGGGGTCTAGGTTTCTGTTCTTATTCTGGAAAATTACTACATAGAAAAATCTCAATGGAACCAATAGCAATTTATGATAGAATTGATAAAATTTATAATATTAAAAGTTTACCGCTAATTGTATGTTATTCTGGAGTTTTACATGATAGTGGAAATGTACATACAAAATTAAGAAAATTATATTTAAAGAAAGATTTGAATATTATTAAAGGATATAGAAAAATGGCAAAATTAGCATGGAAATCTAGATTTGCTTTAATGAAACATGATTGGAAATTATTAGGCAAATTTTTTAAAAAGAATAACCAAATAATGAATGACGTAATGCGCCATGCGGGGTTTACACATGGAATAGGATTAGCAAATAATCTTCTTATAAAACTTATTGAAGACCATCCAGATGTATACGCTGTAAAACTGACTGGTGCTGGTGGAGGCGGATCTGTATTTGCTTTAGTTAATGTTGATAAAATTGAGGATATAATGTTAGAATGGAAACAGAAATTAAAAAATTTGATAAAAGATAAAGAATTATTTAAAATCAAATTCCCAAAATTTAATCCAACTATTTTGGAGGATTTAAAAAATGCGGAATTTTTTAGAATTAAGATTTCACAAGATGGAGTGAAAGAATTATAACTTATTAAAAATATACTTTTTATAATTATTAAATTAGGAGAATTATCTTGAGTAAATTCGAACGATATAAAAAGCAAGCAGAGGATTATATTTATCCTCATAAACATTGCAAAAGATGCGGACAATTAATTGAAGAAGCTTATAATTATTGTTCGGGTTGTTATAATACACTGAAAAATAAGAAGAAAAGAAGGTGGTTTAAGTTTAGAAGAGATAAAAAAGAAAAAGACGAATCTAGTTAAACTTTATAGATTTTAATCTAGCACTTGATTTAATCTCGTTAAAAGCCAATCTTTCTCTAGCATAGTTATAAAAGGTCCTAAACGTGGTCCCGACTTTTTTCCAAGTATTATATTGTATAATGCCTCAAATAATTTTTTAGGGGGGATTTCTAATTCTTCTTTTGCTATTGTAAAAATTTTATTCTGGATTATATTAGGCTCTAAAGTTATTTCTTGCGTAATAAATTCACTGAGAAGAAATATGCCTTTAATTTGCGTTTGGTCCAATTTATCTATTACATTTTTATCTAGTTTTTCTGGTATGGTAAAAATCTCTATTTTACTTAGAATATAATTTTTCTTTTTAATATCTTTTATAGTTTCAATAATCTTCTTCACTTCAATTAACCAATTTTCTGTTCTCTTTAAAAGGAATTTAAATTCTTCAAAAGAAAGATCTTGCTCTTCACCTTCTATAACTTGAATTGCTTTTTCATAAAGTTTTTCTATTGAGAGGATATTTTGTATTTGAGCTAAAAATGTCAAAAACTTGAATGGTATTTTTATAGGTTTCGTTTCTGAAACTCCATTTATTTTAGTTAATGGATATAGATAAATATAGAATTCTAATTCTTGTTTTGATTCAGCTTCCTTACTTTTATAATAAATATCCTCCATTTTATCGTAATAATCATGATATTGAGGAATTTCTTCAATACGTAACGAAATATGCTTCATTGGATTCGTTCTTAAAATTAACATTCTATAAATTTCAGGATCAGCTAAATCCAAATATCTTTTTGGTGTGAATACTATTCCTTTTGATGTTTTCATATCTTGTTCTCCCAACCTAAGCCATTCATATGGAAGCTTAATTGGTCCTTCATAATCAAAAATTTTTTTACAGATTTCTAAACCCGTATCATAGGCTCCTCCTTTTACACTATGATCTTTACCTGCTGGCTCACATGTAGCATTGAAAATTGTCCATTTTGCAGGCCAATCTATACGCCAATTCAACTTCAATTTACCACTATAAATAGATATTTTTCCTTTATGATTACAAGCAGGACATTCATAAGTAACTTCTTCTTTTTCTTTAAAGTAAAATAGTACTCTATTGGGTATAATAGAACCATCAGCACTTCTTTTCTGAAGTTTACTACAATTCTCACATAAAACCATGGCAGGCATCCATGTTTTTTGCATCGCTATAAATTCCTGTTTCCTTTTATCATCTAAAGTAGGCAAAATATATTTTTTTAAGATGTTTTTAATCAGGTTTGTATTATCAAGGGCAATTTTTACTTTATCTTGCATTCTCTTTTCTTGATATAATTTAAAAGACCAAATAATTTTATTTTCAATACCAAAATTTGGAAATATGGAAAGCAATTCATTTCCAAAGTGAGCAGCGTAGCTTTCACAACCACATTCTTTAAAAGGGCATGGTATTAAAGCAAATGGTTTCCCTAGGTGTTTTTCTTGAAATTTTTTATCAATGTAATCTGGAAAACGTATGGCTGCATCGAAATCATCTATAAATAAATAAAAGTTCACTATATTTCCTTGTTTTTCAAAAATTCTTCTTAATGCATCACATATGATTATTTCTCTCAGTATACCTATATGAATATGTCCTGAGGGCGTTTTTCCGGTTGATAACGTTATTTTTCGTGGTTTTCTCTTTGAGATTTTCTCTACTGTCTCGTCTAGCCAAAAAGTAGAAGATTCTTTACTCAAATTTGTTCACTTATTAAGCTTTTTTCTTTACTGATTAAATGATAAAAATTATTTATCATTTTTCATTTTAAAATATGGTGAAAAGTCATGAGGATTGCTGTTTTAAATAAAGATCGGTGTAAACCCGATAAATGTAGCCCATTTGGTGAAAAACCATGTATTAAATATTGTCCTAGAGTGAGAACTGGTGATAAAACTATAGTTTTAAACCCAAATGGAAAATTTGTAGAAATCACTGAAAGTTTATGTACCGGGTGTGGGATTTGTATAAAAAAATGTCCTTTTAATGCAATAAGCATAGTAAATCTGCCTGATCCTTTAAAAAATCAAATTATATATCGGTATGGCCAAGATCAATTCTCAATTTTTAGAATGGCAATTCCAAAAAAGGGAAAAGTTTTAGGGTTGATTGGACAAAATGGAATAGGAAAAAGTACTATGTTAAAAATTTTATCAGGTGATCTAAAGATTAATTTTGGGAAGTTTAAAGAGGAGATTCCTGATGATAATGAAATAATTAACTTTTTTAAGGGATCTGAATTACAGCAATATTTTCTTGATTTAAAGGATAAGAAGATAAAAATAATCCATAAACCACAAAATATAACAACTATTCCAAAATTTATTTCTGGAAGAGTTTATGATTTACTAAAAAAAAATGATGGAGAAGAAAAATTAGATTCTATCTCAGATAAATTAAATCTATTTGAAATAATAGATAGAGATATCAATGTATTATCTGGTGGTGAATTACAGAG
>JBATUM010000156.1:0-1557 GCA_049671145.1 Promethearchaeia archaeon | reverse complement strand
GTTTACTTATTTAATAAGGCTAGTTCAACTCCAATATGGATTAATACAACAGGAAGCGATGTCTTTTCAGTAGCAATTTCATCTGATGGAAATTATATTGTAGCTGGCTGTGAAAACGGTGAAATTTATTTTTTTGATAGATCTAGTTCCACTCCTCTATGGAATAGTTCAGCAGGAATGACTGTGGAAGCATTAGCTATCTCCTCTGATGGAAACTACTTTGTTGCTGGAAGTGATAACGGCATCTATTGGTTTAACAAAACCAGTTCTATACCTGAACAAAGTTATGTTCTGACTCAAAAAGCAGCTTCAGTGGCTATAAATTCTAATGGAAATTATATAGTTGCGGGTTCATTGGACGATAAAGTTTATTTATTTGAAAGATCCAGTTCTACTCCTATGTGGATTCATTCTGCTTATGACCAAATAATTTCAGTAGATATCTCTTCTGATGGACGTTATATAGCTGCAGGGGGAAAAGATGAACATGTATACTTTTTTCAAAATTCAAGTTCTACTCCGTTATGGGACTATAAAACTAATACTGAAATAATGTCAGTTTCTTTATGCTCGAATGGTGATTATGTAGCAGTGGGAGGTATTGAAATTACATATTGTTTTCACAAATCAGAACAAAATCCATTATGGTCCCAATCTGAAATCAATAGTGGAGGATATGTTGCGATAAGTGCCGATTGTAGTTATATAGCAACAGCATTAGCTAACAAACTCTATTTAATTGATAGAAACGCCCCCACCCAAGCAATTGGTTTAGGTTATTATACGAGGCTGATTGGTATTATTGGTTTAATAATCTTAGCAATAGTAGGAGTTATTTACATAGTTAAACGGAGAAAGCTAAAAGTAAGAGGAATCCGAGTGTTTATTAGCCATGCTGTAGATGATTTCAATAAATATAGAATTGGCGAAATGGCTAAATATTTGGAAGCTCATCCAGAAATTAATCATGTGTATTTTTGCGAAGAAGATCTTACGGGAAATATAGACGACTGGATGAAAAAGACTGTACCGCGGTGTCAACTTTTAATCTTTTTCTCTACAAAAAATTCTATAAATTCAGAAGATTGCATGAATGAACTTAAAATAGCGCGCAAGCTCAACATTCAAATTACGCCTGTCTTAGGAGTTAATTTAAGATGGGAAGATTTGGAAAACTTAAATATTAATCGAGAACTTGGGCAAGAATTTGATCCTATGGAATTTGATAAATTTAAAGAAAATATCTATAGTTACATTATAAAATTCGCACATGATTTAGAGAAGGAGATAATAGAAAAGAAGAAAAGCCGAAAAAAGGTAAAAACATAAATTAAACTAAATTTTTTTTACTTTTGATGAATAAAATTCTATAATCTGCAAAATTGAATTTAATTCCTCAAGATATGGTATATCTGGTTGTAATAAAAAATAAGGAATTAAAATAAAAATTAGAATTTATTTTTTAAAAAAATACCTGCATCTTTAAGAATTTTCTTATGATCAAATGCTAAATCCATAGTTCTAATCTTATCAATTGGTATTGCTTCAGCAGTAGCT
>JBATUM010000155.1:0-2662 GCA_049671145.1 Promethearchaeia archaeon | reverse complement strand
TAATAACAACTTTCTTTCTATTCATAGATAAAACCGTTCTAATAGTATTCCATACATTCCTATAATTATTAATTTGGGATTTTTAATAATAGTTATTAATAGTATTATGGGAATGACAACCCATTATTAAATCATTTAGGTTCAATCTTATCTGAATTCCTAAAATTTCTAATTACCTTTTTTGTTGCTATTCACAACTAAAGCCTCTATTATTCGTTGTATGACTTCACGAGGAAAACTATGCCCCATTCCATCGATAATCAATAATTCAGCATCAGGTATGTGTGTTGCGATGTCTTTACCTGTTTCTATAAGATTAAAAGGATCTTCACTACCATGAATAACAATTGTAGGTGCCGATATTTTGCTTATATAGGGCTTAATGTTACCAGGTACCACCATTGCTGCTAATTGACGAGTTATTCCTTCAGGGTAATAACTCCGATCGTACTCTTTTGTTCTATAATCTCTTGATTGATTCTCATCATAAGGGAATGTACCATTAATTAAACTATCCCGTTTGACCATCTCATCAATATATGCTTCGCGCTCGGATGGAACGGGCGCAAAGAATTGCATCATGATTTCAGGTTTTGAAGGTGGAAGTTCAGGATTTCCTGTAGTGCTCATAATTACTGCGAGAGATAGTACACGAGAAGGATGTCTATATGCTATAATTTGTGCGATCATTCCCCCCATAGAAGCACCACAAATATGTACTTTTTCAATAGTCAAAGCGTCCAATACACCAATGGCATCATCCGCCATATCTTCTAAAGTGTATGGAAGCTTGGGTATTTCCCCACGGGTATAGGCAGTACTAATTTCCATCATATCTGGTATACCTGCATCTTCAAATTTTGTTGACAAGCCAACGTCTCTGTTGTCGAATCTGATGACAAAAAAGCCATTATCGGCAAGATTTTCGCAAATCTCATCCGACCAAGCAATTAATTGACTTCCCAACCCTGCTATTAATAGTAACGGTTTTGAAATTGGATCCCCCATTGTTTCATATTCAATCGTTATATTATTTACATTCGCTTTCGGCATCTTGGAATACCTTGTTCTTATTCTTCTTATTATTTTAATTAATATATGATAATTACAATTACAACATGAACTTACTTTCCGATAAAAATTGGATCTCTTTTTTCCTTTAAAGCTTTTAAAGATTCTCCAAAATCTTTACTTTGAATTGCCTTGGTCCACATTTTATTTTCTAAATCCAATTGCTTTTCTAAAATGTCTTTAAAATACTTATGAATGGTTTTTTTCATTAATTTAATTGAAAGAGAGGGTCCCTTAGGTGGAATAAGTCTTAAAGCTTGCTTTCTCGCATAAGGCATTAATTTTTCTCTTGGTAATACTTTATTTACGAGACCTAAATTTTCCGCGTCTTGTGCTGTCATCCGATCGCCAAAATAAAACAGTTCCTTTGTTTTTATTATGCCTATCATGAAAGGTAAAAGAACAGTAGTGGCAAAATCAGGAATAACTGCTCTTTTTACAAAATATAACGCCCACCAAGCCTCTTCAGCCATATAAACTAAATCTGAACAAATTACAGGAAGCGTAAACCCACCACCAACAGCAAGACCATTGATTACAGATATTACCGGCTTTGAAAAATCCCAGAATTTAAGGCATAACCTTTTTGATGCCATGTCTCTTAAATTGATCTCTGCTCTGTGTTTTTCAGGTATATCCATCAACATATCTTTTGAAAAATAACCTCCCGAAGAAAAAGCTCTTGCTTCTTCACAACCAGTTAGTATCATAACTTTAATTTCCTTATCATTTTCAGCATGATCTACGGCATACCAGAGTTCCAAAAGACCTAATGGTGAAAGAGCATTCTTTTTCTCTGGCCAGTTTAGAGTAACCGTTAAAATCCCGTTCTCTTCTTTTTCATATTTAATTTGCTTAAATTCTTCTAATAGCATTAATACAATAAAATCATAAAACAATAAAATTTTTTATAAAGAAATTCATTTATTCTAAAAAATATCAGGTGTAGGAATATTATTCTATAGCTTATGATATTTGCTTTATGTAGAGCAAAAATATTAATAAAAGGCTTGCCTAACTATTCTTTGATCCAATAATATAAAAAATAAGTGAAAGACAATAAAAAAAACGTATTCAGTAGCCTTTTTTTTAACTTTATACGTTGGCTTTGTTTTCCAAGGAACTTATAGTATCGGGACCAACCACAATAATAAGGAAAATATAAATATTTTAGCTACAAGTAATTCTCTTATATGTGAATGGTATCGTACATGGGGAGAATCCGATAGTGATAATCTTGGCATGGGAGTAGTGGTAGATTCGGTAGGTAATGTATATCTTGCAGGATACAAAGTTATGACTGGGGTGGAAGATGCTGATATGGTTTTAGTGAAGTATGATGAGAATGGCATAGAGCAGTGGAATTGCTCTTAGGGTGGAAATGCTAGTGATCATTGCAATGGACTGGCGTTAGATTTTTCGGGTAATATATTAATTGTTGGTTCAACAGAGAGCTTCGGAGCAGGAGATGAGGATATGGTTTTAGTGAAGTATAACGGAAATGGCATACTGCAATGGAACGCTACATGGGGGGTGGTGGTTTTGATCGTTGTTATGGAGGTTCAACAGATTCATCAGAAAATATGTACCT
>JBATUM010000154.1:0-5544 GCA_049671145.1 Promethearchaeia archaeon | reverse complement strand
AAATATTATTATAGATTTTTAGGATGTATTTTTATGAGGGAAATAAAAAAAATTAAAATGTGTACGTATTAGATTACTCTTCTTTAAAAATTAGAGGCTTTGTTATTATATTTCTCTTAACTTTTCAATAACCAAATTTGGCTCTACTGCGTTTATAATTGCACTCGCGCTTGTTAGAATATCCGCTTTAATCAACTTTTTAGCAGTTTCAGGGTTGATTCCGCCATCTACGTCTATTAGAAAATTGTATTTAGTTTTATATTTTGCTAACTTTTCAATCTTATAAATAGTCTCTGGAATAAACTTCTGACCAGACCAACCTGGGTTAACCCCTAAGACTAAAATGATGTCTAATAAGGATAAATATTCTAGAATATCTGAAATTTTAGTACTGGGATTTATTACTAAGCCTACTTTTTTATTGTATTTTTTTACCTCTTTAATGACACTGGAAATATCTGTATCTATTTCAAAATGGAATAGAAAAGCATAAACATAATCAATAATCGCATTAATGTAATTTAATGGGTCAACCACCATAAGATGAGCTAATATTGGTATTTTAAAATTTTCCTTAACTACTTTAAAAATTTCTAAATTTAAATTTAAATTATCTACAAACTTACCGTCCATAACATCAATGTGAATGAAATCTATGTCTTTTAAATCTTTTAAAATGTCGGGATTAAAATCATCTTTAGCATGTATAGATACTGCGATTTTCTTCATAACTTCTTTAAATTTAAATTCAGTATTAATTTTATTTCTTCAATTATTTTTTCTGTATTTAAGTTGAAAAAGTTTAATAAGTCTTCTCTATTTCCTGAAGAGCCAAATGAGTTTTCTACTCCAATACATTTAATCTTTATAGGATATGCTTCTGTTATTATCCTTGCTATAATAGAGCCAAATCCACAATAAACATTATGTTCTTCAATTACTATTACAGCTTTCATATTGTTTACTTCTTTTATTAAAGCTTCTTTGTCAATTGGTTTTATACTGGGAAGATTAATAACTTTGGCGGAGATATTTAACTCTTTTTCAATTTTTGATATTGATTCTAAGGCTAAAAAATTACCATATCCAGCTGCTATTAAGCAGATATCATTCCCCTCTTTTAATATGTCAGGTTTTCCAAGTGTAAAATTATAATCTTTATTATGAATCTTTGGAAAAGATCCTCTTGGCAGTCTTATATAAAAAGGGCCGTGGGATTTTAAAGCATAATCCAAAATCTCACTTAGCTCAATATTATCAGCAGGCACTAAAACGTTCAAATTAGGTAAAACAGACATTAAACTGAAATCCTCTAAAGCATGATGAGTGCTCCCGTCTTCACCCACAATACCCCCATGGGTGGTTACGAATTTAATGTTCAAATTGTCATGAGATGCTAACCGTATAAACTCCCAAGCTCTTCCTGTAGTAAATATCGAGAAACCACTAACTACCGGAATTTTACCAGAAATAGCAAAACCTAAAGCTACACCAACCATGTTCTGTTCAGCAATCCCCATATTAAAAAATCTGTGTGGAAATTCATTAGCAAATTTGTTGGTTCTTGTTGAAGTGGACAAATCAGCATCTAATACTACAAGATCTGCATTAATTTTACCCACTTTCACTAAATAATCTCCAAAAGTGTCGCGAAGTAATTTTTCTTCCATTTAAGTTACCTCAAACTAAATCTTTTTTAATATCTTCAAGCTCAATAATTGCCTCCTCATATTCTTCCTTATTAGGCGCCCTTCCATGAAATTTTCTTGTGTGCTCCATGAATGAGACCTCTGAGCCCTTGATAAGGTAAAATATTATTACTTTAGGTTTTCTTAAAATTTTTTTAGATTTTTCGAATCCTTGAATTATATCATTGAAATTTGAACCATCCACTTCTATTACTTCCCAGCCAAAGGCTTTCCATTTTTCAGCTAGGGGCTCTAACGCCATAATTACTTCAGTTGATCCATCGATTTGAATACCATTACGGTCCACAATCGCAATTAAATTATCCAATTTATAATGGCTTGCTGCCATTGCTGCTTCCCATATTGCACCTTCATTTAATTCTCCGTCACCAACCAGCACATAAATGAAATTTTGCTTTTTATCTATTTTAGATGCTAAAGCACATCCTACTCCTATCGATAAACCCATTCCTAATGAACCAGTGGAAATCTCTATTCCTAATTTAGGATTTTTTACGGGATGACCTTGCAAATCAGATCCAAATTTCCTAAGTGTAAATAATTCTTGTCTGTCGATAAGTCCAATTTTAGATAATACTGCATATAAAGCAGGGGCAGCATGACCTTTACTTAGGATAAATATATCTCTCTCTTTCCACAAAGGATTATCCTTTTTAAATTTCATAATTTTCGTATATAGGAGAAAGATTATATTTACACATGATAATGAGCCTCCTGGGTGCCCTGATTGTGCTTGATATAGCATTTTTAAGATATCTTTTTTAAGATCAATAATCTCTCCTAAAATCTGTTTTTCATCTTCTTTCGAGATTTTCACTAAATCATACACAATTTTTTATAATTAGTCAACAAAATTAGTTGAAATATAATTCTTGAGAGTTTCTGTATTAAAAAATTCTACTGGTGGAAAAGTTGCCGAAAGTGCTGCTGCAGACATAGCAATTTTTGTCCCCTCTAAAACAGGAATATTAGAAGCATAAGCTAAACCTAAAACCGCTATAATAGAACTACCAACTGCCACATGGCTTCTAACAGGTTGGTTTAAAATCGGTTTTATTTTTTCAACCTTTTCTTGGTCTTTATAAAAAAGAAAAGAATCAGTTTCTAAATAGTTTAGAAGTAAATTTTTACATTTGGATGAATTGATAATACGCTTACCAGCAATAATAATACCAGTTTCAGTAATACAATCTATTGAAAAATTGGTTAACGCTTTTTGTAAATTGATCTTTATTAAATCAATATCTTCATAAAGGTAGTAATTTGATACATTCGGACGCGCTAGTATGGGAATCTCTTTATATACTTCTTTTAAAGTACTCAATAATCTCGATATAAAATCATATTGAAAAAGACCACCAGCACCATAATCCAAAATTATAATTGAATCAATATCTTCATAGCCCGTTTGAATTATGCCAATCAAATCGTTAATAGCGTTATGTGAAATCTCTGTTGTATAATCTGTTTCTAGTCTTAATAAATGTTGGTTCATCGCTTTTATTCGAGTAATCTGGGGAGTGTTAGTATCACTATCAATAATAATATTCGAGGAATCAATATTCAAAGCTTCGATTCTTTTGACAAAGAAATCACCTTCATAATCGTCTCCTACAATTGTGCAAAGCTCAGGATTTCCACCTAATGACTTTATAAATTGTAACACTAACCCAATAGCCCCTAAATAAGTCTCATGGCGTTCAATTTTTACATTAGGGATCGGAGCATCAGGAGATATTCTATCAGCTTGTCCAAAAATGTATCTATCTATTAATGCTTCTCCTATTACTAAGACTTTTTTATTCTTCCATTTAGGTATCAATTCAATTAAATCCATTTTTAAATCTTGATTATTTTTTTAATTGAGCTTGTAACTTTTCCCAATCTTTAAGAAATGCATCTAAACCTTGGTCTGTTCTAGGGTGCTTGAACATTTTTTCAAGCACATTAAAAGGAATTGTTGCGATGTGAGCCCCCATTTTTGCAGCTTCAATTACATGTCTGGAATTTCTTACAGAAGCTACAATTATTTCAGATTTAAAATTATAGGCTTTAATAATATCCATGGTTTCCCATAGCATATCAATCTCATCTTGTCCATCATCCATTAATCTTCCAATAAAGGGACTAATATAGGAAGCACCTGCTTTAGCTGCAATTAAAACTTGATTCTGGGAAAAAACTAATGTCACATTTGTTTTGATCCCTTCTGATTCAAGAATTTTAACAGCTTTAATGCCATCTCTTGTCATTGGAATTTTAATAACGATATTAGGAGCGATTTTAGCTAATTCTCTTGCCTCTTTAACCATTTCTTCTGTTTTTAATCCAATAACCTCTGCACTTATGGGACCATCCACTATTTCACAAATTTTTTTTAATTGTTCTATAGGCTCAGCACCCTCTTTTGATAACAATGTAGGATTGGTGGTTACTCCATCAATTATTCCCAAATCTTGCATTTCTTTAATTTGATCTAAATTAGCGGTATCTATAAAGAATTTCATATTATCTTCACATCATTATTTTTTAATAATCTATAATTTTGAATCTAATTTTAAATTTTTAGCAAATTCCAATAAATTAGGAAAAATAAAATCAGGTATGGTATCATTGATCTTCTTCTTTTCTTCAATCCCATAACCAGTTAAAACTAATACCGTTTGGCAATCAGCTGCTAAACCTGTTTCAATATCATTTAACGTATCTCCAACCATAAAAGATTCTCTTAAATTAATATCATATTTATCTTTTGCTTGTAATATCATCCCAGGGTTAGGTTTTCTGCAATTACACGCTCCTGTAAAATCAGGATGATGAGGACAATAAAATATATCATCAAGTTCTATATTATTTTGTTTTAAAATTTGAGCCATCTTATTATGAATCTCCTTAAGAGTATCTTCTGTAAAATATCCCCTTGCTATTCCCGCTTGATTAGTTATTACAATTAAGTAATAGCCTAAATCCTTAAGAATTCTTAAAGCTTCAGTAGATCCTTCAATTAATTGAAAATCGTCAAGATTAGAGATGTAACTGACTTCTTCATTTATAACTCCGTCTCTATCTAAAAATATCGCTTTATTGTTGGTTATCATGCTTTTTCTAATTACTTATTAACTAAATAGTTCTTTTTCAACTAAATAACAGATAATATGGCCCACAGTGATATGACCCTCTTGAATTCTCGGTGTATCTGTAGAAGGTATCTTTAAGCAAAAATCTACAATTTTTTCGATCTGATTTTCTTTTTGTCCCGTAAAACCTACGGTAATTGCACCCTTCTCTTTAGCTTTGACTAATCCTTTTATCACATTAGGAGAATTTCCAGAAGTACTAATCCCTATAGCAATATCTCCCTCCTCAACAAAAGAAGAGACTTGTCTTTCAAATATAAAATCATAACCATAGTCATTAGCAGTCGCTGTAACCACAGATGTGTTTGTGTGAAAGGCTAAAGCGGGAAGGGATTCACGATCCATATAAAATTTTCCTACAAATTCTGCAGCAATATGTTGTGCATCCGCAGCACTTCCCCCATTTCCAAATAATACCACTTTTTTCTTATTTTTATATGCGTTTATAATTTCTTTAGATATCTTTGCTATATAAGGGGCTAATTCTTTTATACGTTCTTTAATTTTAATACTTTCATTTAAAATTGAAATAATCTCGTTTTCCATAAGCTTACATCATTAGAATTTATAATTTTTATTATTATTTTATTTTTTATTTAAGAAAACTTACAAGAAATTTATCAAAACTCAACAAAGAATTAACTTTATTACAATGTGTATAATTTGATAAAATTTTTAAATAGTTTCTTTTTAAATTC
>JBATUM010000153.1:0-5247 GCA_049671145.1 Promethearchaeia archaeon | reverse complement strand
TTACTATTTCTGCATCTGTTTCTTTTTCAATAATTGCATATGATAATAATGGTTGACTATTTGAAGGATCATTAGGTAAAGCAACTAAATCACAATAGCATACAAGTTTAAATGAGGCTAAAGAAACAACATTTATGTCATCTCCAAAAACTTCATGTGTAAATGATTCTAATGCGGAAAGAAATCCTGCTCTTAGGTTTGGATCTAATAAATTATCTGAGGATGAATAATATTTAATTTCGATAAGATTACGTATTCCCAAATTTATTCCAACTTCAAGAATAGCCATTATGTTTTCTCACTGCAAAAGAATATAATACTCTTACAATACTCATTTAAAAATTTGTAATATTGTATATTATTATTATAAATTCTTAATATAAATTGTTTTCAAAAGTTATTAGTTAATTTTTAATTGTTTTTTATATGCAATAAAGGTATTTTGGAGTAAAAATGCTACTGTAAGTGGTCCTACTCCCCCAGGTGTTGGAGTAATCGCTCCGCATTTTTCAAAAACTTGGTCAAAATCAACATCTCCAAATAATTTCCCTTCAACTCTGCTTTGTCCCACGTCAATAATAATAGCACCTTCTTTAATTTTTTCTTTTGTTATAAACTTAGGTTTCCCTACAGCAACTATTAATATATCCGCCCTTTTTAAGTGCTTATCTATATTCTTTGTTGATGTATGACAAACCGTTATAGTTGCATTTCGCTTTAAAAGCATGAAAATAAGAGGCTTCCCCACTAAATTGGAACGATTGATGATAACTACGTCTTTTCCCTTAAGTTCTATGCTGTAGTATTCAAGCAGGGCAATTATTCCTTTGGGAGTACATGGTGCTAATTCTTCATTATAATCAAAAAGCAAACCTTTATTAATAGGATTAAAACCATCTACATCTTTAAGGGGAGAAATTTTTTCGATAAACTTATTTGTACTCTCTTTTAATTTAGTTGGAAGAGGTAATTGCAAAAGAATACCATGAACAGTATTATCATTATTGAGTTTATTTATCTCTTCCAATAATGTATTTTCTGAAATGTCTTTTTCTAATTTAATCAAGATTGATTCAATACCAACCTCAGCACATTTCTTCCTCTTCATATTTACATATATCTCTGAACCAGGATCTTCATTTACTAATATTGCCGCTAATTTTGGTTTTACTCCCGTTTTTTCAAAAATATTGTTAATTTCTTGCTTTAACTCAGAATTAAGTTTTTCTGCTAATTTTTTTCCATCAAGGATTTTTTCCATGGTTAATCTAATTGTGCAAATTAATTTATGAATATAAAAGTCAATATATGAAATTGTTAATCAAAGATTTAATTAAATATTATTAGAAGATTATTAAATATAGAGGAAGGGTTATAATCTTCTTTTTCTCCAAATAAATACAATTATTACAGCTATTATACCAATAACCGAAAGTACTATAATCAATATTATATAATTGAATTCTACCATAAAAGCATCTTTGTTTAAATTATCAAGAGCATTAAAGAGAAGTAATGTTTTAAATGCATGATAAGTTGCTGGAATAGAGGAGAGTCCTTCTTCATGCTCGCTCGGATCATCTACAAATCCTCCGTCTTGAAAATTTTGACGATCCAGTATCCATTTTATGGTTGCTGTGGGATTTAATACTGAATCATCAATTAAGTCTATAGCTTTAATACAGTAATAAGTACTACTTAATAAAGCATAACTTGCGATTTGATCGGGGAGAAATCCTCCATAATTATCTAAATCAAGCGGATCATCACAATAAAATGAAATTAAGTAATTTAAAGTAGCAGTTTTATTATAAAGATCATCTACGGTAGCCAATTTACTGATTAAATACACTGCGCAATAAGTTGTTAATATTGTAGAAGGTAATGTTTGGTTTCCTCCATATCCACCATCGGTATTATTACATAATAAAATCCAATTTAAATGAGTTGTTTGATTGAAAATTGGTTCATCTAATAAAGTATAAATATTATATACAAAATATGTTGAAATCAAATTTGCTGATTCAGATGTATTAGTTATAGCATAACCGCCAGAAATTTGTTCTGTTTGATTAATATATTCATGTGCCTTATCTTTATAATTTGAATCTAATGCGTCTAATCCATCTAGTATATCTAATGAACTTAATAAATAATATAGATCATATAGGTCAATTTCTCCATCATCAAACATTTCTTGTACCTTTGTTTCTAAGTTCTCAATAAAAGTTGTTTTATCTACTTTTGTTTCAGATCCAAATAATCCCTCAATTGTATACAAGTCATAATGGTTAATTATTTCTAAAGCATATGAGGTATCCTTATATGAATTACCAAATTTTTCATTTCCTACTTGGTTTTGAAAAAGAAAATCAGCTAAGTAACTCTGTCTTGTTTTCGCTGAAACAACTGGAATAAACATTAATAATACCGTAAACATTAATGCTATTATTGTTAAGCTACGTAGTTTATTTTTCAATTAAGAAAACCTCAATATAGTCTTAAATAAGTTTTAATTTTTTTAATTTAACTTGAAATTAAAAATTAACTATATTATAAGAGACAAGTCAGAATTTTTGGATAAATTTTTGGGAAAAATGAATAGGGAAATTTTGGGAAAATTTTCTAAATCAAATTAAAAAATTTCGCTTATATCTTTGTATAAAAGATCACTATTAGAAAGAAATTGCTCATGGGTAATAAATAACCTTTGAAACGAGGGAAGTGTTCCTAAAATTGTTGCTCCACTAAAAACAGCATATTGAAGATTATCAGGAATAAAGAAATTAAGAATCTCCTCTGAGGACTCATAAAAACCAGCAAACTCTTTAGCTGGAGGTGGTTCATCAATGGCTTTTTTCGATATCTCTGGTAAATCGGGTGATTCTACGTTTTTTCCACAATATGGACAAAAAAGAGAGTCACTATCAGTGATTTCCTTTCCACAATGAGGACAGAAGAGTTTACCATCAATGATTGGAGCTATTTTACTGGAGTTATTTATATTAATAGAAAGTTCTGGCAACACGACTCTACCACCACAGTTAGGACACAATTCTTTTCCATCAGATAAATCTACTAGTACACCACAATGAGGACAGGTATCTTGCTTTTTCTTCGAACCTTCAATAGTTTTTAGTTTACTCTTTCTTTTAGTCGTAGACCTCTGTTTTTTTGGTTTAGGGATTTTTCCTAATTGAGGAAGTAAATTAATTAATTCTAATCTTAATCTTTCTTCAAAACCAGAATATGATAAATTACCACCTGTGATAACTATATGTGATAAGAGTTCACTCCAATAATATTTATCTATCCCTTGTAGACTTGCAATGATAGCTTGAGGAATATTATTTATTGGATACCCTACTAAATTAGGTTGAAATAATACTTCAGGTGCCTCATGAAAAATATAATGTGGAATACTTATAGTAGAGCCGTCAGGCATAGCAATATTAAACCTTTCATCTTGTTTTGGAGGATTTTTTGGATCTAATACAAAATAGCAATTCTTTTCTTTCATATCTTTTATAATATCATCAACTGCACTAGATTCTATTTGAATGCCCTCTCTCATTAGCAGGTTTTTCAAATATTGATTAACATCAGTACCTCCTAATGTTAACTTTTGTACTGATTGATCAATAATTTGACCATTAATGATTGGGCAAATCCAAGTAATACCATCTCCACTTTCAATGATTAAACCTGAAGTTAATCCTACACTAAACATAGACAATATAGGCGTAGGAACCATTATTAGGCTTTTCACTCTATGGGTTTCAAACAATACTCGTGCAAGGTATTCTTTAGTTTCTTTCTGTAAAAATGTGGGCTGGGTATATAAAACAGGATACTGAGAAACATCAGGGATTCTTAAAAGTGAATAAAAGCAATAATTTAAAATTTCATAAAAATCATTCCAATCCATTATCGCTCCCCTTTCAATAGGGCGTTTGATCTTCAGAACTCCACGCATTTTTGCAGCATCATTACCGACATATATGTTTCTGGCACTCACATCCACCATTACAGCTTTATATTTCTCCGTTCCAGTAATAGTGGGAAATATAAAACGAGGGCCAGGTTCACCTGCAAAGCCTATTTTGGTATAGGCAGATCCGATATCGAGAATTACCGGTGTTCCAGGAAGGGGTATTGCCATGCTAGATCACATCTATTTTATTTTTTTTGAACTATGTTTCCTATAAACACAAAGTATTGATTGTAATAAAAAAATGTATCTGTTTTTTTTTAAAAAGGTAACGTCTTACTTAAGTCTTTAGATGACTTATTTTGATTAATTAATCTACTCTTTTAGATATTTGTAAATTGTTTCAATAATGGATTGTTTTGTAATGAAACCAATTAATTCTTCATTATCATTTATAACAGGTAATCGCTCGATATCATGTTTTACTAATTTTTCCAATATTTGAGTTAATGAATCTGTTTTTTTAGCAATAATAGGATCGGGAGTCATTAAATCTCTTACTCTTGTGTTTGGAGATTCTAAATTCATAGCAAATCGAGCTAATCGAATATCTCTCTGACTTATTATTCCAATTACTTTCTTGTTTTTAGA
Source organism: Promethearchaeia archaeon (assembly GCA_049671145.1). Lineage (GTDB taxonomy): Archaea > Asgardarchaeota > Lokiarchaeia > Sigyniarchaeales > SOKP01 > SOKP01. The sequence continues at coordinate 665 of JBATUM010000153.1, read as the reverse complement.
ATTATTAACAACCGGAAGGCAACCTACATTTTTTCTTAACATTAATAGCTCAGTAGTGCTTATTTTCTCATCAGGTTTTGTAAATAATGGATCCTTTATCATAAATTTAGAAACTTTTACTTCATTAAATTTTTGGAGTTTATCTTCCATAAAATTTACCTATTAATAGCTAATTGATTTAAAATGAGGAAAAATACTGATATTCTTAAATTGAATAGTAATTAGTAAAATTAAAATTTAATTATTAATCTATTTTAAAGGATTTTTCAAGCTTTTTCTCAATTTCCTTTAATTCAATAAGTAAATTTCGATAAGTTTTTAATAAATATCTACCCCATTTATTCAACTTAACCCAACCGCCACCCCCACGGCCTCCTTTACTAGTTTCTACAGGAGCCATGTTAGTTCTATTTTCAATCCTTTTTATTATATTCCAAGCATATTTATATGAATACCCACATTCTTTTGCAGCTAGAGTTAAAGACTTATTTTCATTTTTTTGAGTATTGTCAATACTTTCCAACAATCTTGCCCATCCTGAACCTAATATGTTTTTACGTTTATCATTCTGAAATTCTAACCAAAATTTTATTCCAAATCCAATTTTCGATTTCAAATCCTCGATATTTTGGTTAAATAAAAGTTTATTTTTCATAATTAATAAT
>JBATUM010000152.1:0-3492 GCA_049671145.1 Promethearchaeia archaeon | reverse complement strand
TTACCTTTATTTATAATACCTATTCTATCACAGAGTTCTTGAGCAATTTCCATTATATGAGTGGAAAAAAGAACCGCACCCCCTTGTTTTGTATGTAAATCAAGTATCTCTTTGACAACTTTCACAGATTTTGCATCCAATCCAGCAATAGGTTCATCTAATATGAGTAAATCAGGTTCATGAAGGATTGCTGCTATAATTTGTATTTTTTGTTTATTCCCATGCGATAATGTAGCAATTAATTGCTCATAATATTCATCTGCTTCTAAGCTCTCTAAATATTCTTTTGCCTTTCCTGAAGTTTCCTCTCCATCTAATCCTCTAATTGAAGCAATAAAACTAAATAGATCTTTAGGAGTAAGTGATTTAAAGATTAATGGTTCTTCTGATACATAACCTACTCGACGTTTGATTTGTACCTCATCGCGTTCAGGATTTAGCCCAAAAATACTCATCTCTCCTTCCAAAGGTTCTAATAGACCTAATAACAGCTTAATAGTTGTGGTTTTTCCAGCACCGTTGGGCCCTAATAAACCAAAAACCTCGCCGGTATGCACATTAAAAGAAATATCATTAACTGCTTTAACTTCACCGAAATATTTTTTTAAATTTTCTACTTTTATAATAAAGTCATTTAACATATTTAACACTCATTTTACTTACTTTTTATATATATTCAATAAAAAATGAAGTTAGTTACTTTTAGACCTCACAATAACTAAAATTGAAATTATGATAATAATAGTACCGAAAAGATGAAAAATAGTAAATTTTTGACCTAAAAATAAAGTAGCACATAGTGCTGTAATAATCGGTGAAGGGGAGATAATTATCGTTGCTGTTGAGACATTTATATAAGATATCGCTTTATACCAGAAAAATAAATCAAAACCATAAGCAAAACCCATAATAATGAAATAAAATTGAGCTATTGGATCAAAAATTAGCCATATATTTTGAATAGGGAAAAAAATGAAATAGGTTGAGCCTAAAACAATTAAATTTAAGAAATTTCTTATAAAAACTAATTGAATTGAAGTGAGCTCTTTTCTTCCCAAGATTGGTTTTGTAAATGCATGAGCAAGCATCCATATTGCAGCTGTCAAAAGCATTATTAAAACACCAATATTAAATTCAATAATATTAAAATCTCCTTCGGTAACAGCTAAAGTTAATCCAAATAATAAGATAATAGAGAAAATAATTTGCGTGAGAGATATCTTTTCATGGTTAATTAAAAAACCAAATAATAAGCTAAAAATAATAGTCGTCTTTTGCGCTAGTGATGCATTTATCGGTCCAGAAAGTTGATATGCTAAATATAATAATATTTGAGCAATGGCAAAATTAATTCCGATATATATCAAAAAATTTTTATTTTTTTTCCATCCATTTTTTAAAATATTTATTTCATCTAGTTTTGAAGGGTCTTGTTTTAAAGTAAAATTAAGACGTTTTCTTTCTAAGAAGAATAATGGTAAAAATATGATGGTTTCATAAAAGACTGTCATAGTAGCAAATAAATATGCATCTATTTCAGGTGGGCGTAAGATTACAATAAATGGTTGAATACCAATTAAAATTGCAGAACCTATTCCATACAAAATTCCCTTAATATATTTTTGTTTGTCCAATATACTAAAATGAATTTGTACCGATATATAAACAATTATAGTTTTAGATATTACTATTTACTCTTTTCTCTAACAATCATAAAAATGGAAATAATTATAATTATGGTTCCAATCAAATGAAAAACTGTAAAAATTATACCAAGAAAAATAAAGGAAAAAAATGCAGAAACAATGGGGGTTAAGGAATTAATAATTCCTGCTTTTCCAATTTGAATATATGAAATTGTTTTATACCAAAAAAACAAAGAAAATCCATAATCTAAACCCATTAATATGAAAAATATTAAATTATCAAAATCTAACAACAATAAGAAATTTTCTTGGGGGAAAACTACTAAATAAATTAACGTTAAAATTATACCACTACATAAATTGCGGATAAATACGACTTGAGTAGGAAATAATTCATTGCGATCAAAAGCAGATTTAGTGAATGTATGCACAAATGTGAATAACGCCACACTAATTAATAATATAATAACACCTATAATAACACCTATATTAAATTCAAGCAAATTAAATTGAGTAATTGCAATAATTAAGCCAATAAATAATAAAAAACAAAATAATATTTGAATTTTGGAAATTCTTTCCTCCTTTAAAATTAAATATCCAAATAAAAGAGCAAAAATTATTTCACTTTTCAGGGCTAGAGAACTATTTATTGGTCCTGCGAGGTCATAGCCAATGTATAATAAAATTGGAACAATGCTAAAAATTAAAACAACTAAAATTAACAGTTTAATATTCTTCTTTTTTTTCCATCCATTTAATAGTGAATTAATTTTTTCCTCTTCTGATGGATTATTTTTACTACTATTGTTTAATCTTCCTATCTCCAACAAGAAGATTGGTAAAAAAATTAAAGCTTCAATTAAGGCAGTAATTGCCGCAAATATGTATGGATCTATGATTGAGGGTCTTGAAATTGCTATAACAGGCTGCATTCCTATTAAAAACACTGCTATTAATGCACAAATTATCCCTTTCTTTAAATTATAATTTTCCACGTTATTGAGAAAAAGGAAACAAAAAATTTAGGAATTATTATTTTGGAACATAATTTATGGAAGCTCAATATTTTTCCTTATTTCATCTAACCTTTGTTTAGCTGAAGGTTCAATATTTTTTCCAAAAGCTATATTTAAAAGCTCACAGATATAATCTTCACAATAAGCGCAATTTTCTAATCCTTTTTCGCGAGCACAGCTTTTAATATCACATTCTTTACACCATTTAAAAATCCTATCATCAGAGTGGCATCCATCACACAAAATATCATTAGCTTTAAATTGCATCTCTTCATTAGACCACTTCTTAGCAATTTCTTTTAACTTATTCGTATCATTGGTTTGAGTTGCTATATATGCTGGGCAATCTGTACAATTTAGACCGCAATATGCTATTATTTTACTCATAATTCACATTTTTTATATTAAAGGTACTATATAGATCTCACTTCCTCTCTTTATAAGTCTAACTTTAAATCAAATGCTCATATGCACGAGATCCAACCCAAATTACATTTTTTATAACTCAAAAAGTTAAAGGGAAAAAAAATTTTATTAATTATTTCAAATTACTTGGCCTCACTATTATTGATGACCGTGAACCATCTTCATACTAAGCGATAATTTTGAAATATTTTTTCCTGTTTTCAGGTAATGGTCGATCATTTTGATAATTGCATTAAACCTTTTATTTTCAACATGCCTGCTGTCAATTTCTTTATTTCCTTTTTCAGATAAAGCTGTTGAAATATATTTCCAAGAAGTTGTTGTTGTTCCGTCTTTGTTTTGAGTTAAGCTGATCTTACAATGAGTTAGCAAATCTTGCTGAAATCTCACAAATTCAATAG
>JBATUM010000151.1:0-2964 GCA_049671145.1 Promethearchaeia archaeon | reverse complement strand
GAAAAAAAATAATCAACAATATTTCTACACAACACATATTATGGAAGTAAAAGCATGTGATTCTAAAGATATCGAAGCCATATTTAATTTAATTGATAAAAATATCTTTCAACCAGTTATATAAATAACTTATTTTTTTAACCTTTCTATTACTCCAAGTATCATAATTAATTTATCGAACTTAAATCAAACTATATTTAGTTCTGATAATCAAATGAAATTTTGTTTTAGATTAGGCGAATTTATTGAGTGTTATCATTTTAGGCGGATGTGGAGAAATTGGGAAGTATATTGCGAAGGACTTAGTCGAGAGCGGTTTTAAAGTTACTATCACAGATATTCGGGAGCGTGAAGGAAAACTTCTGGCTAAAAAATTAGGCTCAAGAGCAACATCTTCTAAACTGGATATTCGCCAATTAGATGTATTAATCGAAGTTTTAAAGGGTTATAAAATTGTTATTAATAATATTGGTCCTTATTTTAAATTTGGAGATTGGATTCCAAGAGCAGCTATCAAGGCGGGTATAAATTACATAGATATTTGTGATGATCACGATGTAACCTTCAATCTTTTAAATTTACATAAGTATGTCGAAAAAGAAAATCTCACTTTCTTAATTAATTTTGGAGCATCACCTGGTTTAAAGCCGGGGAAATTTTACAAGATGAAGAATGTGTTGAGACTTTTCAGACTTTAGGAAAAAATTTACCTATGTCCTTAAGAAACTTAAAAGCTAATCTTCTTTTTTATTTTTTCTTTTGAAATTTATTCGATTTGAACTTTTTTATAATTATATCATGGGATATTTTATACCTAATAGATTTAAATAGAAGTTTTTTCATATATTTTAAGGACAAATATGTATAGGAATTTTGCATAAGATCAACTAATAATCTATCAAATTCAATTTTAAATAAGGTTAAGGTTATTATTGGTATGAAAAATACACTAGTAGGAAAATGGGTGTTTAAATTAGACTTGAAACGTTTAAAAAGGACCATTTTTCTTAATTTAATTCTTCTAGCTTTTGTATTAGGATTTTTTTTTCAAATTAATTACTCGAAAGCTCAGGTCGATGGAGAGTCTTTAACTTTTCCTGCTAATTTCACAATGGAAGAATTTACTGAAAATATTAATAGATTGGATAATACCACATCAATTGAGATTCCTCTGCTCTCAAGGTCTTGGAATCTAACTAGTTTACAACTAAATTTCTCAAATATTAAACTACAAAGTGAAATAAAACCAATTGAGGATCAAGAACACCCTTCAGATTATGAACGTATTTATTATACAACTCCTTCCCGGAAAACTTATGGACTTGGAGTTCAAATAAATTTAACTGAAACCACTAGAATATTCGGTGCATATATCTATGGTTATAAAAGTCCTGAAACAACAGAAATTATCCAAGTTCAAATACGAGGATATAATGATGCAGAAAATAAACCGAATGATACGATATATGCTTTTACAAACCTCAACATTTCCTTAATTCCGGGATGGTATATACAAAATTTTAATTCTTCAGTAAAACTTCCAAAAGGTAATTATTATTTAGTTTTATTTGGTATTGTTTCTGGAGACAGCGATTATTATTGGGCATATAATGAAGATGATCCGAAAGATCCTAACCTTTATACATCGAAATATACATATAATTGGTGGATCGGAACTCAAAATGCTCCTTATCTCTATAAATTGATTCAAAAAGTAAATAAAAGTTATAATCCAGAAGAAATTAATATGACTGCCGAGATTAATGGGGGGTCCTATGATATTTTAAATTCTACAAGCCCTTACTCCGGAATTTTATCAGTTAATGGATTGAATTGGAACGTAAACGATACTAATTTACATATACCTATAAAAAATGATTTAGAAATTGAATTAAATTTTACTCTTGATTACGATATTAAGCTTAAAAATTATCTACCTTCTAATGCATCAGTTTTAATTGAAGCAGAAAAGGACAATATCTGGACTCTAACTCCAAAAATTACTAAGTATTTCTGGAATTATTCTATAAAATTTTATTATCCTTCTAATTGGGATGATTTAATGGTTTTTAGAGATGATGTAAATATTTCCTCTTTAATTCATATTGATCCACTTGAAAAATCAGTTCTTATAACAAATAACACTATTATTAATGGAGCAGAATGGAATATTACCGCTACTTCTCCATTATTTGATTTTGGTTTAGATATACGTCTTTATGAATATGAGCCTGGTCAAGAATTAAGATTTTTAATAAATGAACCAGCAACACCAGGTACTTATACTTTAATATTATATGATCCAGTTCATTTGCCAATTGACGATGCTCAACAAACTATATCATTACCAGCAGATACAAATATATTTAAGTACACGTTCGATACACATCCACTAGAAGGAGAATATTATGCATATGTTTACTTTTTCGATGGAACAAATGCGGGTTTAGAAACAGCTACATTTGTTATGACTGTTCCTTTTACAATTGATCCCTTAATACTATTTCTTATTATTTTAGCATCAGTAATAGTTATTGGAATTACTCTCTCGATGGTAGTAATTGTCAAAAAACGTAAAAGAAAAATCCAAGCTCATAAGGAAGAAATATTCGATAAATGGATGGATATTTTAAATTTAAATTATATTATGGTGTCTGAAAAGAAATCCTCTCTGAATGTATATGAACAAGTTTTTACCACACAAAAACTCGATCCAACGCTTATATCTGGATTTTTATCAGCCATACACTCTTTTGGAATTGAATTAACGAATACTGATGATAAAATGCAAACAATTAAGCTGGAATATAAAAATTCAAAAGTTTTGATGTCAGAATTTAAAGATTATAGAATAGTTATAATTATGAATGAATTACCCTCACAAAAATTCTTCGATTCAATAAGTAATTTAGCTCTTGATATAGAAACTCAGTATAGTAGATATCTTGAAAATTTTAAAGGAAA